>DASQRV010000135.1:0-3724 GCA_035642735.1 Steroidobacteraceae bacterium | reverse complement strand
GACGGTACCGCTCGCTTTCGCCGGACTCGTGGGGCTGCGCCCGCGCCTGGCGCTCATGGCGGTGCCCTCGCTCAGCCAGCACTTTCTCATCACGAGCCTGCTGCGCGCGGAAGGGTTGCCGGCGGGCTGGGTGGCGCTCTCGGTAGGCGCGACGCTCACGCTCGCGGCGCTCCTCGTCGTGGTGGCCGGAGGACTCTATCGGCGCGAGGCGCTGCTCGGCTGAGGGGCGTGCGCCGTCAGCGGCGACTGTCCGGGCGCGGCGGCGAGCAACACGTGCAGCTGCGCCGCCCTCTGATCGGCGAACCGGCGCGCCTCGACTTCGAAGCGGTTGTTCCAGTAGCCCCGCCGCAGGCACTCGATGAGGTAACGGGGCACGGTGAGCGAGCCCGTCTGCCACTGTCGCAGCACGTGGCAGTACTCGTGCAGCATGAGCCAGGGATTGTTGAAGAAGTCCTCGGCGCTGCCGGCGAGGTAAATGCGTTGCAGGCGCGTCGTGGCGAAGGCACCGTGCAGACGGGCGAACCACGAGTACTCGATCACCTTCACGTGGCCGATGCGCTCGCCGAGCAACTGCTCGAGGGCGCCGCGCACGGCCGTCGGGATCGCGGCTCTGCGTCCGGCTCGCATGCGCAGTTCAGGTGCGCGTGTGCACCCACCCCATGTTCGGGCGGAAGCGCAGCCTGCGCGGTTGACCGGTGGCGACGTCTTCTGGAAGCAGCGTCACCCCCTGGTCGGAGAGAAAGTGCTTCAGCAGCGCGATCACCGTGTCATGCGCCGGTCGCGTCACCGGGTTGTCGGGCAGGTGCACGACGATGCGCGCCTGGAGATCCCGTGCCGCCGGCGACTGCTCGCGCAGGGACTCGATACAACGGTCGAGCAGCAGCAACTCGGTGGCGAGCGTCGTGTCGGTCACGTCCGCCGGCTTGGAGGTCTTTACCACACAGCGCAGGTGCAGCAACGCTCCGGCCTCCTCGGCGGCATCGTACAGGCACACGGCGATCGCCGAGGACAACTCGGTGACGAGCAGCGCCTCTCCGGATGACAGCTCGAAGCGGTCCGGTGCGACGTGGATTTCCCGACTCTCCATGCAGGACTGTATACCTGTCAGTCGCCGTGCTCCGCGCGGCCGGCTGGCCAAACTATGAACTGCCGCACGCGGCGTGCGTAAAATATGCCAATGCGTTCCGGGCGGCCGGCATTTCTGAGGGGGTTGTTGCTGACTGTGCTCGCTGGTGCGGCACCGGCGACAGTCCAGGCACAGCCGCCGCCAGTGTCGTCGATTCGCGTCACCGGCGACGGACGTGTCACCGCCAGGCCCGATCGCGTGCAGATCGACATCGGCGTCACCACCCGCGCGCCACAATCGCAGGACGCGGCAGCGCAGAACGCGCGCCAGGTCGACGCGGTACTGGCCGCGGTGCGCAAGGCCGCGGGCCCGACCGCGGTGCTGAAGACGATCAGCTACTCGCTGAATCCCAACTACCGGTTCCACCCGAACGGCGGCGAGCCGACCATCGAGGGATACACGGCGCTGAACGTGGTACAGGTGACCCTCGATGAGTTGGGGAAGATGGGTGCCGTCATCGACGCCGCGACGCAATCGGGCGCCAACCACGTGCAGGGGATCCAGTTCACTCTCCGCGACCAGGACGCCGTGCGCGCCGAGGCGCTGCGCGAGGCGGTCCTGCGCGCGCGCGCCGAAGCCGACGTGCTCGCGGCCGCGCTCGGGCTCAAGGTGGTGCGGGTGCTCTCCGTCGAGGAGAACAGTCCGCGTGTCGTACCGGTGCGCGTTTATGGCGGCGCCCCGCGCGCCATGGCTGCGGCCGCGCCCGCGACGCCGGTGGAGGCCGGCACACTCGATGTCACCGCCGACGTCACGCTCGTCGTGGAAGCGGGACCGGCGCCGCGTTAGGCTCAACTCGTTCGGGGGTTTCACATGATCACCGTGCGCCAGTTGCTCGACAAAAAGGGACGGCAGGTTTTCTCCATCGGTCCGGGGGCCGCGGTGCTCGAGGCGATCCGGCTGATGGCGGAGCGTCACGTTGGCGCGTTGCTCGTCATGGAAGGCGAGACCCTCAGTGGCATCGTTTCCGAGCGCGACTATGCCCGCAAGGTGATCCTGATGGGACGCTCCTCCGCCGACACGCCGGTGCGCGACATCATGACCGTGGCGGTGGTCACCGTGCAGCCCGAGACGCCGGTGGAAAAGTGCATGCAGGTCATGACCGAGCGGCGCGTGCGACACCTGCCGGTGATCGAGGCCGGGCGCGTGGTCGGCATGGTCTCGATCGGCGACCTGGTGAAGGCGGTCATTGCCGAGCAACAGCAGCACATCGAGCAGCTCGAGAGTTACATTCACAGCTGATTCAGGACCGGCGACTCAAGATCGGCACGGATGCCCGCACGCGAAGCTGCTGGTGTTCGATCACAGCGGTACCCACGTCGGCTCGATGAACATCGACCAGCGCTCGCGCCGGCTCAACACCGAGAACGGCGTGATCATTCACAGCGGCGAGATCGCCGATCCAACCTGACAACCGGCTGAACGGCCGAACCGCCTGCGCCACCCTTCAGGTGCAGGCCCACGTCAACTGACGGCCGGCACCTACACGGCACGCTGCCGGTGCGTGTTGTACTGACACTCGCAAATTGGCGCCAAGGAGGAGCGAATATGAAGTTGACAATCGCGACCGTGGCACTGGCGGCTGCGGGCCTGGTGGCCGGAGCGGCCGTTTACGCCCAGGATGCCGACGTCGATCGGTCGCATCCGAAGGCATTCGTTAAAGACTCGGTCATCACCACGAAGATCAAGTCGAAGCTCGCGGCCGACCACATCACGAGCCTGGGAAGGATCCGGGTCGACACGGACGCGGATGGCGTGGTCTACCTGAGCGGCAGTGCGCACTCGAAAGAGGCGATCGACCACGCGGTGGCGATCGCCCGCGACACCGAGGGTGTGCGGGGCGTGCACAGCGCGCTGGTCGTCAAGCCTGACGACTGAGCGCCGCGTCGGGTGGCCGTATGAACGCCGCCGGGAGTACGCTCCCGGCGGCGTTTTTGCCTGTGAGCTCAGAGCGCGGCGCTACGCGCGCGCTCACTGATGGTTGCCGGGCAGCAGCCGTGCGTGCGGGTCGGGACCTTCGGCGCCGCCCGCGGCGCGCCCGGCGTCCGCATCGGGCAGATAGAGCTTCGCGATCGCGAGCGCCAGCGGGTAAGGCTCGGGCGCGTCGCGGTTGGTGAGGACGATGACCGTGAAGTGGCGCCGCGGGTAGCGGACGATCACGTTGCGGAATCCCACTGTCTCGCCCGAGTGCCAGAGCGTCTCGCCACTGATACGCCAGCCAAAGCCGTAGCGCACGGCGGGATCGTCGGTGGCGGTCGCCGGGCTGAACGCGAGAGCCAGGCTGCGCGCCGACAACAGTCGCTCGTCGTAGAGCGCCGCATCCCACTTCGCCAGATCGTCGATGGAGGAGTACACCCCGCCATCACCAAGCACGGCGCTCGTGACGCTCTGGTCGGTGCGCCGCCACGCTGCGTGCTCGTAGCTGTAGCCGAAGGCACGGTGGGCGACGCTCGAGACACCGGCCTGGTAGGCGATCGTGTCGCGCATGCCGAGCGGCACGAAGATCCGCGCGCGCAGGAACGAGGCGAAATCCTCACCGGAGGCCCGCGCCACGATGAGCGCCAGCAGGGCGTAGCCGGTGTCGCTGTAGCGGTAGCTGGT
>DASQRV010000134.1:0-2610 GCA_035642735.1 Steroidobacteraceae bacterium | reverse complement strand
CAGGATCATTTCTTCGTCGCCGAGCTTTCCCTGGAGCATTCCCCCATCAGGCACATCGTCAACAGCTACTCCGCTCGCGAAATCCGGCGCCGTGACCTTCTCCATACCCGCCTCCCGGTCCGGCCGCCAACCGCTGCGTTTCTCGCCGACCGAGCGCGCAGCATGCGCCCAAAAGGGCTCCGGGTTCGAGAGGTCAGTTCGTCATTGTGACTGAGGCTGCAGCAGGACATCAGCGTAGCGCTTCTTTGGCGGTCCGCCACTCGGCGCAAACGACTGGACGCTGCATCGTGTCCCTCCCGGAACGATCACGGCGCTCTTCTGGTCGATGTTGTCCGAGGCCCGAGTGTCAAAAGCGAGCGAGTTCGTGGAATTCACACCGTGGCAGATGCCCGCGAAGCGGGCGTAATACCACCTGAGATTTCCTGCCTGAATCCACAGGCCGTGTTCGCCGTCCGCCAGCCAGTCGCGCATGTCTGCGCGGTTGAGGAAGGCAGCCGGCCCACTGGCAACGGCTGGATTTGCTTCAGCGAGCGTCACGATCGAAGCGGCCATTGCAAACACGGCAATGGATTCGCGCCAGGTTCTCGAGCTCTTCATTGAGCGTTCTCCGGTGGTCAACATGTGGTATCGACAAGTGGGTGCTCTAACCCTCCGTACGAAACACGCGACGCGCCGATTTATTCCCCGTGGTTAGCCGACCGCGCCCGGTTCCGAGGGGGGGCCACGGTGCCTGATCACGGTCCCGGCGTCTTGAGGGCGTCCCGGTTCGGGCTTAAAGGATCGTTAAAGGTGAGTTGAAGGCGTAGTCGCCTTAGTGGCTTAGCGCGAGCCTTGCATTTGACGTTCCCGGGTTCCCTGGCGCCGCGACGAGTCGAGTTTGGCCCGCGACGAGCGGAGGGCGCAGGCTCCGCGTTGCGCGCCTACCATCGCACGCTCAGGCGGAGATGCACGTGGCCATCGAGCTCACCGTCAACGGGAAACCGGCCAGCTTCGCCGGCGATCCCTCCATGCCGCTCTTGTGGTATCTGCGCGATCATGCGCGCCTCACCGGCACGAAGTTCGGCTGCGGCATCGGCTATTGCGGCGCCTGCACCGTGCACGTCGATGGCATGGCGCGGCGCGCCTGCGTCACGCCGATGTCCACGGTCGCAAGTCACGCGGTAACGACCATCGAGGGCCTCTCGAGCGCGGGCACGCTGCATCCGGTGCAGCAGGCCTGGCTGGAGGAGGATGTGCCGCAGTGCGGTTATTGCCAGGCGGGCCAGATAATGACCGCGGTCGATCTCCTGCGGCGCAAACCCGAGCCCACCGACGCCGACATCGCCACGCTCTCTAATTTATGTCGCTGCGGTACCTATCCGCGCATCCGCAAGGCGATCCGCCGCGCGGCGTTGGCGCTGCGCGGAGAGCACGCGTGAGCACGAGCATGAGCGCGGCACTTTCGCGCCGCGACTTCCTGCGCGTGTCGGTGAGCGCTGCGGGGGGACTCGCCGTGTCGCTCGCCTGGCCGCGGCTCGGCACGGCCGAGGAAGCGATGGCGCCGAAGCTCCCGCCCGCCGTGAGCCAGCCGCTCGGTGCGTTCGTGCGCATCGAGCCCGATGGCCGCATCGTGATCGGCGCGCGCGGCTGCGAGATCGGGCAGGGGGTGCGGACCTCCCTCCCGATGCTGATCGCGGACGAGCTCGATGTCCCCTGGTCCGCCGTCACCGTCGAGCAGCTCGATTACGGCCTCGAAGAAAGCGGCACGCCGCCGAAGCCCGTTTCGCGCTACGGCCCGCAGGGCGCCGGCGGCAGCACGAGCGTTCGCGATGGCTTCGATCAGCTGCGTCAGGTCGGAGCGCGGGCCCGCTGGCTGCTCATCCAGGCTGCGGCCGAGGAATGGCGGGTGCCGGCCGGGGAGCTGCGCGCGCAGGATGCGCAGGTGGTTCATCCCGATGGACGCAGGCTCCGCTACGCGCAGCTCGCGCGACGTGCCGCAGCGCTCGCGCCGCCTGCGCGAGAGGTGCCACTGAAGGATAAGAGTGACTGGCGCATCATCGGTAAGCGTGTGCGTGTCGTCGATGGCCGCGACATCGTCACGGGTAGCGCGCGCTACGGGATCGATTCGGCGGTCCCCGGCGCGCTGACAGCCGTCATCGCCCGCTGCCCGTACTTCGATGGCTCGATCGCAAAAGTCGACGACTCGGACGCACGGCGCATCCCGGGCGTGCGGCAGGTGCTGACCATCGAGGGTCCCCGCCCGGGAGCTCCCATCGACCGCAATCTCGCCGCGGGCGTCGCCGTGCTGGCGGAGGACTTCTGGTCCGCGCAGCGCGGGAGACAGGCGTTGCACATCACGTGGACACCCGGGCCCGGAGCCCAGGACTCCTCGAGCGCGCTCGAGCAGCGCGCGCTCGCCGCTTTCGACCAACACGGCAGGATCGCGCGGCAGGACGGGGATTTCGATGCGGCGCGACGTGGGGCGAAGCGCGTCATCGAATCCACCTACATCGAGCCCTTCCTCGCGCATGCCACCATGGAGCCGCCCAACGCGCTCATCGATCTGCGCGGCAAGCGGGCGCTCCTCATCGCCTCGCTCCAGAGCCCGCGCGGCGCGTCCGCCATGGTGAG
>DASQRV010000133.1:0-3518 GCA_035642735.1 Steroidobacteraceae bacterium | reverse complement strand
GCCCGGGCGTCGCGATGACCTGGGTGCCACCGCCGCCGCCCCCACCCCCACCCCCACCGCCGCCGCCAGAGTTCGTCGTCGTGCCGCTGCCGCCGCAGCCAGCGAGGATTACTAGGGGAGCCACAATCACAGCCAGGAACTTACGCACGGGGTGTCCTCTGTTCTTCTACGGTCGCGAGCCGATGTCCTTGGGAGACAAACTCTGCGGAAAAAGCGCCGGCACCCACGCGCGCCCGAAGCGGCTGCGCAGGTAAGCATCGGACTCCATCACCACTTCTGGCGTTTCGATGCGCAGGTGATGGTGGTTGTAGTGGGGGCTGCGGGACTGCGCCTGTGCCAGTTGCGCCGAGTAACTGCCGAGCAGCTCACCCAGAGCCGGAAGTCCCTGTCCGTGCCAGGTGACCGCGAACACCTTGCCCTGCGCCGACACGTACTCGTGAATCACCGTGCCGGCCGGAGTCTGAATCTCGTGGACGTCGTAATCGACGAAGGGTGTGACGCGCACCGCGGCCTTCATGTTCGCGCGGTCCGCCTCTACCGAGGTCGCATCGCCACCGAGCCCTGCCAGCGCAGGCGCAGAGACGCTCACGGCGGCTAACGTGCCGAGGAGGGCGCAGGAGAGCTTCATCATTGGACGGATCCTTGTAAGGCCTTATAAGCCTTTCGGGACATTGTGCCTGACGGAACGGGCTCGTGTGCAGCGTGTCTTAGCTTGGCGACGCAGCGGCACGCAATAAGTCATGGGCAGTCTGAACGGCTGCTGTACGAAGCGCGGGAGTGCAGGTTCCGTTGACGCCACCGGCGCGCTTGGCAGACCGCGACGGCGTCTTTGACGAGGAAGGTACCGCGGCCCCCACCCCCGCTCCGGAGTGCCCGGAGGGGCTCAATCGAAATCGCTTGTAGCCTTATTGTTCAATCCGATAGCATTCGCCCCCCCAAAGCGGAGCGGTAGTTCAGCTGGTTAGAATACCGGCCTGTCACGCCGGGGGTCGCGGGTTCGAGTCCCGTCCGCTCCGCCACACTACCAAAGCCACCCAACCCAAAGATGCTGCAGAGAATCGGAGACGCCCTCAAAGGCCGCGAGGGCAGTACGCGTAAGTGGATCACGTACCTCATCGTGGGCGTGCTGTCCTTCGTGTTCGCGGCCTGGGGCGCCTATGGGATCGTGAATCTCAATTTCGGCGGCTCGAACTACGCCGCCGAAGCGAACGGCAGCAAGATTCCGATCGAGGATGCACGCAATGCCTGGCTGCGCCAGCAGAGCATGTGGCAGCAGCGCCTGGGAGGGAGCGAATTGCCGGCGCCGCTGCGTACGCGCCTGCAGGACCAGGTGTTGGAGAGCCTGATCCGCCGCGCGCTGCTCACCGAGCGCTCGCACGATCTCGGGTACCGCGTGAGCGATGCGGCGCTGCGCGAGGCCGTGCACAGCGAGCCCGCATTCCAGCTGGATGGCGCGTACTCCGCCGAAGTCGCCAAGGCGGCACTCGCCCAGGCGGGGATCTCGGTGGACGCCTACCAGCAGCAGCTGCGCACCGACCTGCAGCAATTGCAGCTCGAGGGCGGGATCCGTGCCTCGGACTTCCTCACACCGGCCGAGCTCACACGGCTGACGGATCTCGAGGACCAGCAACGCGAGGTGCGCTACCTCACGCTGCCGGCCGACCGCTTCCACTCGA
This sequence comes from Steroidobacteraceae bacterium, assembly GCA_035642735.1. Classification (GTDB taxonomy): domain Bacteria; phylum Pseudomonadota; class Gammaproteobacteria; order Steroidobacterales; family Steroidobacteraceae; genus 13-2-20CM-66-19. The sequence continues at coordinate 1,842 of DASQRV010000133.1, read as the reverse complement.
CCCCCGTGACCGATGACGCCGTGCAGGCCTATTACAAGGAGCACCAGGCGCAGTACATGAATCCCGAATCGGTGCACCTGCAGTTCGCCGAGCTGCGCCTCGAGACGCTCGCGGCGCAACAGCAGCAGCTCTCCGATGCGGACCTGCGTGCTGCGTACGAAAAGGAGAAGAGCCGGCTCGAGGTCCCGGAAAAGCGCCACGCTCGGCACATCCTGATCACCGGCAAGGACGATGCCGCCGCTCTTGCTCAGGCGCAGCAGGTGCTGGCGCAGGCGAAGGCGGGCAAGGACTTCGGCGCGCTCGCGAAGCAGTACTCGCAGGATCCGGGCTCAGCGCAAAACGGCGGCGACCTCGGCTGGGCCGAGCGCAGCGCGTTCGTGAAACCCTTTGCCGATGCACTGTTTGCCATGAAGGCGGGCGAGATCACCGGGCCGGTGAAGACGCAGTTCGGCTATCACATCATCCGCCTCGATGAGATTCAGGCCAGCAAGGGGAAATCCTTCGAAGAGGCGCGCCCGGAGCTCGAGGCGCAGGTACGCCGCGCGCGCGCGACTGATCGCTTCGGCGAGATCCAGGAGCAGTTGCAGGCGAAGCTCGCCGAGCCCGGTGCGGATCTCGGTGCACTCGCGCAGCAGTTCAACCTGCAGCAGGGCGAGGTGAAGGAATTCGTGAAGGGCGCGGGCGGCGCGCCTCTGGGCGCTGCCCCGCAGTTGCAGCAGCTGCTGTTCGGAGAGCCGCCGCTCGGCACCGACAAGCTCGCGGGACCCGTGCTGCTCGGCGATGATCGCCTGGCCATCTTCAAGGTGCTCGAGCATCGTGCCGCCGCGCCGAAGCCGCTCGCCGAGGTCCGTGAAAGCATCGTCGCGGCGATTACCAAGGAGCAGGGTACGCAGGCGGCTCTCACTGCAGCGGAGCACGCCCGCGATGAGCTCCTCAAGGGTGGCTCGTTCGATGCGGTGGCCACGCAGCTCAAGGTGAGCGCCGACCCGGCGCACTTCATCGGCCGCAACGATCCGTCGGTGCCGGCGCAGATACGCGAGGCGGCCTTCGCGGTGCCGCGCCCCGCCGGCAAGCCCGAGTTCCGGGCAGTGACGCTCAATGACGGTGGCGCGGCGCTGATCGCGGTGAGCGCGGTGCGCACCGCAGCCGCGCACGACAACGAAGCTCAGGCGAACCGCGCCCTGCAGCAAACAGAGCGCCTCGGTACGGGTGCGACGATGGCCTACGTCGATGAGGTGCGCCGCACGGCGAGCGTGCGCAAGAACCCCAAGGCGTTCGAGTAGCGCGGCGCGCGCAGCGCCGCCCCTTCAGCCTTCCCCTTCGAGCGGAAAGCTCATCCCGACGGTGCTGAAACCGCTGTCGACGTAGAGGATTTCGCCCGTGATACCCGCGGCGAGGTCGGAGCACAGGAACGCCGCGGCGTTGCCGACGTCCTCGAGCGTCACGTTGCGCCGCAAGGGCGCGATCTCCGCTACGCGGCCCAACATCTTGCGGAAGCCCTCGCGGCTCGTGGCCTGAACGAAACTGCCGGTGAGCGCCTCGCGCGGCGCAAAGGCCACCGCGTGCACCACGATGTCGAGCTCGCCCCACTCGCGCTTCAGCAGCTCGAAGGCCGCGACGCACTGCCCATCGACCGTCACATCGAGCGGCATCGTGAGGTGCGATCCGAGCGAATGGGCCAGCGGCTCGACGCGCTCGCGCATCTTGTCATTCACGTACGAGAAGGCGAGCTGCGCGCCCTCCCGATGCATCGCCTGCGCGATGCCCCAGGCGATCGAGCGGTCGGTCGCAACCCCGACGATGAAGGCGCGTTTGCCGGCAAGAAATCCCATAAGCCTGTGC
>DASQRV010000132.1:0-2087 GCA_035642735.1 Steroidobacteraceae bacterium | reverse complement strand
CTCTCCTCGCTCGCCGCACTGCCCTTGCGGATGGGGTTGTAGAAGAACTTCGCTCCCGCGGTGGTTGCCGTCACTTCGTAGGAGATCCGGAAGCTGGCCGTCTCCGGCGCCAGCAGCTCGTAGCGCGTGTATTCGTCGGCCTCGGACTGGGTCGTCGTCGTGGCAAGATACACACCGTCCCTCGATGCCTCCGGTGGGGTGCCGGCGGCGGCGGCGAGCGCGGCGGCGAGAACGGCGGCAGACGCGACCGATGTCCGGATCTTCATGCCGCGACCCTCGCTGCAGACATCAGTGTTGCGCTGTTTTCGACTTGGCACACGGAAACGCCTCCGCCAGGGTGCTGGCAAGGAACGGTGCCGCATCGGTCGCGCCGCGCGCAGGCGAGAGCGACAGCTCCTTCTCGAGGCGCGACTTGACGGTCTCCTCCAGCTGCTCCGCGGATACCCCCTCGGGAATGCACGGCTTGCTGCCCTTGCCGCCGGCGATGCTCAAGCCCTGGGCGATGCCCTCGGTGACTCCGAGGATGTAGATGCGGCACACGTTGCGGCTGACGTGGTCGGAGCCGGCGCACAGCTCCTTCAGATCGCCCGCCGTCATCGCCGCTTCGGCGGCATCAGCCGGCACGGCGAGCAGGGTGGCTGCGACGCCCAGGGAGGTGAGAATGATCTTCATGGAGGCTCTCGCGGTTCGCGCTGATTGCGCGGCGCGCTAGGGTACTACGCGCTGCCGAGGGTCCCCGCGAAATTACGCATCTTGCCGGCCGGTGCCAGCTCATCGGCCGCGGCCGGCGGAATTTCGTGGGCTGGCCTCAGCGTGAATCGGCGCGAGGTGCGCGCCGCGAAGAGGCCGGCGTCCCCAGGATCTGCTCGAGCGCCTCGATGACCCCGTGCACCTCCTCGCTCGAGTTGTAGTGCAGCAACGAGAGGCGTACCGCGCCGCGATCGGGGTTCACGTTCATGGCCTCCAGTACCCGCACGGCATAAAAGTTGCCGTTGCCGGCCATGAAGCCGAGCCGTGCCAGCGAACGCACCATCTCGACCGGCTCGATTGTCCCGGTCACGAAGGAGACGGTGGCGGCTCGTTGTTCCGGGACGGACGGCCCGAGCACCCGAACGTCACGGCGTGTGCTGAGGTACTCGAGCAGTGTCGCGAGCAACGGCACCTCGGCGCCGCGCAGGAGGGTGCGCACGCGCGCGGCCCGCGCGCCGGGGTTGCCGGCAGCGCCGGGGGTGGATCCGCCGGGACCCGCGCCATGATGAGCATCGAGCACGTCGAAGTACTCGGCGATCCCGCGCGCGGCAGCCACCTGTGCGTGATCGGGTCCGGCAGGGACCAGCCGCTTGGAAGGCTCGCCGGCGTTGAAGTAGTGACCTTCATTCCCCAGCCGCTCGAGCAGCTCGGCGCGCACGACCATCAGGCCCTGGTGCGGCCCGTACGTCTTGTAGAGTGAGAAGAGGTAAACATCCGCCCCCGTCTCGCGGACGTCGGGCAGGCCGTGAGGCGCCCACGCGACGCCGTCCACCACCGTGATCACCCCGGCGGCTCGAGCCCGCGCGGTGATACGAGCGACCGGGTTGATGTCGGCGACCACGTTCGAGGCGTGCGGGAAGGTCAGCAGCCGCGTGCGCTCGGTGAGCAGCCCTTCGAGGTCTGATTCGGCCAGCGTTCCGGTCTGGGGATCGACGCGCCACTCGCGGACCGTGACGCCGTGGGCGGCGAGCCGTCGCCAGGCGCCGGTGTTGGCCTCGTGATCCTGGTTGGTCACGATGATCTCATCGCCGGGCTTCAGCAGCGTGCGGAACGCCTGGGCCAGCACGTAGGTGTTCTGGGAGGTGGAGGGACCGAAGTGCACCTCCGCGGCCGTGACGCCGAGGTACTCGGCCAGCCGCGCGCGCGAGGCATCCATCCATTCCCCGGCTTCGCTCGAGGCCGGAAAGTCGTAGTAAGGCTGGACCTTGAGCCGGCGGTAATACTCACCGAGGCGGCTCACGACCGCGCCGCAGGGATAGGAGCCGCCGGCGTTCTCGAAGAACGCTTGCCCCTCGAGCGAACGCTCCGCAAATGCCGGGAATTGCCGGCGCACAAAG
>DASQRV010000131.1:0-3583 GCA_035642735.1 Steroidobacteraceae bacterium | reverse complement strand
TTCTTCGCCTCGAGAATGCCGCCGACCCTGCCGAGGTTCATCTGCAGGATCGCGGCGGCGCCCGCGCGCAGCAGGCGGGCAAAGTCGTACTTGGTCGCAAGGCGCTCGCCGGCCGCGATCGGGATGGAGGTCGCGCGTGCGACCTTGGCCATCTCCTCCGGCGCATCGGGCGGCACCGGCTCCTCGAACCAGAGCGGATCGTAGGGCTCGAGGCGCCGCGCGAGGCGGATCGCCCCGGCGGCCGTCATCTGCCCGTGGGTGCCGAAGAGCAGATCCGCGCTGGTGCCGACCGCGGCGCGCAGCTGCCGCATGAAACGCTCGCAAAGATCCAGCGCCGCGAGCGAAAGCTGCCGGCCATCGAATGCGGTGTAGGGACCTGCGGGATCGAATTTCAGCGCCGTGAAGCCCTGGGCGACGTACTCGGCCGCGCGCTCGGCGGCGAGATCGGGGTCCTGGTAGACGTCGGTCTCATCCCCGGGGCGCGCATAGATATATGTGTAGGAGCGCAGCCGCTCGTGCACCCGCCCGCCGAGGAGCTTGTACACCGGCTGCCCGGCTTCCTTGCCGATGATGTCCCAGCAGGCCATCTCGAGCGCCGACAACACCGCCATCAGCGACAGGTCCGGATGCTGGGTGTAGCCGGCGCTGTAGACGCGCCGCCAGAGCGACTCGACGTCGTGCGGGTCCTGCTCGCGGAAGTAGCGCTCGAAGACGTCCTCGAGCATGCGCGTCACCACCCGCGGGTGAAACGGCAGGCAGTACGCTTCGCCGACCCCGTGCACGTTGTGATCGGTGGTCAGCCTGACGAACACGAAATAACGTCCGCCGACGCCCGGTTGCGGGTTGCCGGCGACGAAGGTGCGGATGTCGGTCAGCTTCATGGAGCCGGTGTTTACACCAGATGAACGAGTATGACTACATCATCGTAGGTGCCGGCACCGCCGGCTGCGTGCTCGCCAACCGCCTGACAGCGGACGGCACGCGACGGGTGCTGGTGCTGGAAGCCGGCGGATCCGACCGTTCGCTATGGATCTCCGTGCCGGTCGGCTACGCCCGCACCTTCCACGACCCGCGTTACAACTGGATGTACGAGGCGGAGCCGGATCCGGCGCTCGACAACCGTCGCCAGTTCTGGCCACGCGGCAAGGTACTCGGCGGGTCAGGCTCCATCAACGCGATGGTCTACGTGCGCGGACAGCCCGGGGATTTCGATGACTGGCGCGATGCCGGCAACCCCGGGTGGTCGTGGGCCGAAGTCCTGCCGTGGTTCAGAAAGCTCGAGGACCACTGCTGGGGGGCGTCCGAGTTCCACGGGGCCGGAGGCCCCATCTACGTGAGCGATGTCTCGGCGAGCGTGCACCCGATCTGTGAGAACTTTCTCGCCGCCTGCGCGGCACTGGACATCCCGCGGACCCGGGACTTCAACGGCGCGCAGCCCGAGGGGGCGGGCTACTGGCAGGTCACCATCAAGAACGGCGCGCGTGTCTCGACTGCGCGCGCGTACCTGCACCCGACGATGCGCCGCGCCAATCTCGCGGTGAAGCTGCACGCGCTCGCAACACGCGTGCTGTTCGACGGCACACGCGCGAGCGGCGTCGAGTACGAGCGGGATGGCGTGCGGCAGGAGGCACGCGCGCGATGCGAAGTGCTGCTGTGCGGCGGCGCCATCAATTCACCGCAGCTGCTCGAGCTTTCGGGCGTCGGCGATGCGCGGCTGCTGCAGCGCTTCGCTATCCCGGTCATCGCCGACTCACCGGCGGTCGGTGTGGGCCTGCAAGATCACCTCTCCGCGTCGTATTTCTGGCGCTCACGCGTGCCGACGCTGAATGATGAGCTGGCGCCCTTCTTCGGCAAGGTGAAGGCGGCGCTGCGCTATACGCTGACGCGGCGCGGACCGCTTGCCATGAGCGTGAACCAAGTGGGTGCATTTCTGCGCAGCCGCCCGGAGCTCGCGCGCCCCAACCTGCACATCTATTTCAACCCGGCGAGCTACAGCGCCACGATGGTAGGTCCCAAGCGCCGCCTCACGAATCCTGATCCCTGGCCCGGCTTCCTCATGTCGTTCAACACCTGCCGGCCGACGAGCCGCGGCAGCGTCCACATTCGCTCGGCCGACCCACACGTGAAACCTGCCATCGTGGTGAATTCGCTGGCGACCGCCGCCGACGTCCAGGACGTGTTCGACGGCGCGCGCATCGTGCGCCGTATCGCCGCGGCGGCGCCGCTCGCGGCGGTGACCGAGAGCGAGCGCCAGCCGGGCGCTGCCGTGCAGTCCGATGCCGAGGTGCTCGCGGACTTCCGCCAGCGCGCCGGCTCGGTGTTCCACGCGAGCTGCACGTGCGCCATGGGCGCAGATACCCGCTCCGCGGTGCTGGATGCGCGGCTGCGCGTGCGCGGGGTGGGTAGCCTGCGGGTCGTCGATGCATCCGCCTTTCCGAACGTGACCTCCGGCAATACCAACACGCCCACCATTATGCTGGCGGAAAAGGGCGCCGACCTCATTCTTGAGGACAGCGGCGTGCCGGCGGGTTAACCTCCCGGCCGGAGCCCAAGCCGAGTACTCATGAGCGAACTGCAATCGAACCTAGCCTCAGGCGTCGGCGAGCTGGCAGGGACAGCGGCGGCGCCGACGACGCTGATGGCGCGCTGGTATGTGCTCATCATGATGTGCCTCGTGTACACGCTCAGCATCGCCGATCGCTATGTCGTATCGACCGTGCTCGATCCGATACGTATCGAGCTGCACCTCACCGATTCCGGCGTCGCCTGGCTCACGGGGGCGGCGTTCGGGGTGTTTTACGTGCTGCTGGGTTTCCCGCTGTCGTACCTCATCGACCGCTACAACCGCCGCAGGATCATCGGCGCGTGCCTGGTAATGTGGTCGGCAATGACCGCGGTGTGCGGCCTCGCGCGCACGCCATTCCAGTTCTTCCTCGCCCGTGTCGGAGTCACGGTCGGCGAAGCCGGCGGTACGCCGGGCGCCAACTCGCTCCTATCGGATTATTTCCCCGCTGCGCGCCGCGCGATGGCGCTCACCGTCTTCTCGCTCGGCGCGCCGATCGGCGCCTGGGTCGGCTACAACGTGGCGGGTATCATCGCCGATCACTACGGCTGGCGCGCGGTGTTCTTTGCCCTCGGCATTCCCGGCGTCCTCGTCGGCCTGGCGGTGTGGCTCACGGTCCGCGAGCCCCGGCGCGGGTGCCTCGATGCGGGCGATGACGGCGAGGCGCCGTCAGTGCCCGAAACGATGCGCTTTCTCTGGCAACAGCGCTCGGCGTTGCACTTGATGGTCGGCACGGCCGTGTGTGCGTTGTGGGGCTGGGGGCTCATGTTCTGGACGCCGACCTTCCTGCAGCGCACCTACCACATGAGCGTCGGTGAAGCGGCTGCCGTCACGGAGAACATGCACCTGTGGGGCGGAGGCCTCGCTACCGTCGCGACGGGTTGGCTCATGGCGCGCAGCAGCATGGTCGATGCGCGCCGCATCGTCTGGGTGCTCACCGCGGGGATCGGGATCGCGACCGTCGCCTCGGGTGTCGTTTACTACACCCGCGACCTGAGCCTCGCGCGCGCGATGCTGTGG
>DASQRV010000130.1:0-2026 GCA_035642735.1 Steroidobacteraceae bacterium | reverse complement strand
CGCGAGCTCGGGAGTCCGGCCGTCTCGAGCGCGCTCATGGCGGCGGCGCGCCGCTGCGTGACGCGACTTGCCGCCGGCTGCTCGCGCGCCGTGCTCGCGAAGTCATCCAGGATGCGTGCGGTGAGGGCAGTCACGTCCAGCCTCAGGCCGCTTCCCCGGCGATGAAGTCGTAGCCGCGCCGCTCGAGCTCGAGCGCCAGCGTGCGGTCGCCGCTGCGGGCGATGCGCCCGCGCACCAGCACGTGCACGAAGTCCGGCACGACGTACTCGAGCAGTCGCTGGTAGTGCGTCACCAGCACGCAGGCGCGGTCCGGGGCGCGCTGCGAGTTGACGCCGGCCGCCACCACCTTGAGGGCGTCGATGTCGAGTCCGGAATCGGTCTCATCGAGGATCGCGAGTCGCGGCTCGAGCACCAGCATCTGCAGGATCTCGTTGCGCTTCTTCTCCCCGCCGGAGAAACCCTCATTCACGCCGCGCGAGAGAAAGCTGTCCTCCATGTGCATGAGCTGCATCTTGTCGCGCACCAGCGCGAGGAACTCGAACGCATCGACTTCGGGCAGCCCCTGCTGCCTGCGCACGGCGTTGACGGCGGCCTTCAGCAGGTAGACGTTGTTGACGCCCGGGATCTCCACCGGGTACTGAAAGCCGAGGAACAGGCCCTGCCGCGCGCGCTCCTCGGGCGCGAGGGCGAGCAGGTCCTGGCCGAGGTAGTGCACCGTGCCGGAGGTGATCGTGTACCCGGGGCGCCCGGCGAGCACGTAGGCGAGGGTGCTCTTGCCCGAGCCGTTCGGCCCCATGATGGCGTGCACCTCGCCGGCGCCGACCTCGAGGTTCAAGCCATCGAGGATCTTCTTGCCTTCGACGGTGACCGCGAGATTCCTGATGCTCAGCATTGAACTCACGTGTGTTATCTCCAGGGTCAGCCGACCGCGCCTTCGAGGCTGACCGCCAGCAGCTTCGACGCCTCGACCGCGAACTCCATCGGCAGCTCCTTGAACACCGACTTGCAGAAGCCGCTCACGATCATGTTGACCGCATCCTCCTCGGCGATGCCGCGCGACAGCAGGTAGAACAGCTGGTCGTCGCTGATCCTGGAGGTGCTCGCTTCGTGCTCGACGGTGGCGGACGGATTCTTCACCTCGACGTACGGGAAGGTGTGCGCGCCGCATCTGCCGCCCATCAGCAGCGAGTCGCACTGCGTGAAATTGCGCGCGCCCTGCGCGCTCGGCAGCATCTTCACCAGCCCGCGATAGGTGTTCTGCCCCGCTCCGGCCGAGATCCCCTTGGAGATGATGGTGCTGCGCGTATCGCGGCCGATGTGGATCATCTTGGTGCCGGTGTCGGCCTGCTGGTGGTTGTTGACGGTCGCCACCGAGTAGAACTCGCCAATCGAGCCCTCGCCGCGCAGCACGCAGCTCGGATACTTCCAGGTGATGGCGGAGCCGGTTTCCACCTGCGTCCACGAAATATGCGAGTGGCGGCCGCGGCACTCACCGCGCTTGGTGACGAAGTTGTAGATGCCACCCACGCCGTTGACATCGCCCGGGTACCAGTTCTGCACGGTCGAGTACTTGATGTAGGCGTCATCGAGCGCAATGAGCTCCACCACCGCGGCGTGCAGCTGGTTTTCATCGCGCTGAGGTGCCGAACACCCCTCCAGGTAGCTCACGTACGAACCAACATCGGCGATGATGAGCGTGCGCTCGAACTGCCCGGTGTTCATCGCATTGATGCGGAAGTAGGTCGAGAGCTCCATCGGGCAGCGCACCCCCTTCGGCACGTACACGAACGAGCCGTCGGAGAACACCGCGGAGTTGAGCGTGGCGAAGAAATTGTCGGAGTAGGGCACGACGCTGCCGAGATACTGCTCGATCAACTGCGGATGGGTACGCACCGCCTCCGAGAACGGACAGAACACCACCCCGGCCGCCGCCAGGCGTTCCTTGAAGGTCGTGGCGACCGACACGCTGTCGAACACCGCGTCCACGGCGACACCTGCGAGGCGGGCACGCTCGTGCAGCGGCACG
>DASQRV010000129.1:0-7976 GCA_035642735.1 Steroidobacteraceae bacterium | reverse complement strand
GGCCGAGGCGGCCGCCGAGGCGGCGCGCATCGAGGCGCGCTACAGCGATGAGGATCTCGAGAAGCTGATCCGCGCCAAGGGTCTCGCTCCCGACGCTGCCGCCGCGGGTTCCTAGGTGTACGCGCTCAGACAGTGGTCGGTGCGCCACGCCGGGGGAATGAACGCTTTCTACCGCGGGTTCGAGGCCGCGTTGGTGGCACTGCATCCGCTCTGGAGACTGATCGGCTACGAGCGGCTCGAGCGGCCGGTCGCGGCGATCGAGCGCGGCGTCAAGGGTCTGCTGTTCGACTGCCGCATGTGCGGACAGTGCATCCTGAGCTCGACTGGCATGTCCTGCCCGATGAATTGTCCGAAGAATCTGCGCAATGGCCCCTGCGGTGGCGTGCGCGCCAACGGTCACTGCGAAGTGCGTCCGGAGATGAGGTGCGTGTGGGTGCAGGCGGTCGCGGGCGCCGCGCGGATTCCGGACGGCGCGCAGGCGCTGCAGAGCGTGCAGGTCGCCGTCGACCGGCGGCTGCAGGGAAAGTCGTCCTGGCTGCGCGTCGTGCGCCAGCGCGTGGGTGAAACGCGGTGATCTTCGAGGACGAGCCGGTTCCGGGTTACCCCCTGCCCATCCGTCCCGGTCACACCTCCCCCGGCCGCTTCGAGCGGGTGCTGCGCGCCGGGCACTTCGCCGTGACGACCGAGCTCGATCCGCCGGACTCCGCCGACCCGGAGGATGTCTTCCGCCGCGCGCGCGTCTTCGATGGTTACGTCGACGCCATCAACGCCACCGATGGCAGCGGCGCCAACTGCCACATGTCGAGCATGGCCGTCTGCGCCCTCCTCACCCGCGTCGGCTACGCACCCGTGATGCAGATCTCCTGCCGCGACAAGAACCGCATCGCCATCCAGGGCGACATCCTCGGCGCGGCCGCGATGGGCGTCTGCAACGTGCTGTGTCTCACCGGCGATGGCGTGCAGGCGGGCGACCATCCGCAGGCGCTGCCCGTGTTCGATCTCGACTGCATGTCGCTGCTCGAGACCGCCCGCACGCTGCGCGACGAGCATCATTTCCTCTCCGGCCGCAAGATCACTTACGCGCCGCGCATTCTGCTCGGCGCGGCCGAGAATCCCTTCGCGCAGCCGACCAAGTGGCGCGCGGAGCGGCTCGCCAAGAAGGTCGCCGCCGGGGCGCAGTTCATCCAGACGCAATGGTGCTATGACGTGCCGATGCTGCGCGCCTTCATGCAGCAGGTGGAGGAACTGGGGCTGCTGGATAAGGTCTTCATCCTCGTCGGCGTCGGCCCGCTGCGCTCTGCCAAGGCGGCCGAGTGGATCCGCACTCACGTGCCGGGGGTGCACATCCCGGATGCAGTCATCAAGCGGCTCGTGGGCGCTGCGGATCCCGCCGCCGAGGGCCGCCAGCTCTGCATCGACATCATCCAGGAGGTCCGCAGCATCAAGGGCGTGCACGGCGTGCACGTCATGGCGTACCGCCAGGAACACACCGTCGCCGAAATCATCGAGCGCTCCGGCGTGCTGAACGGCCGCAAGCCGTGGTACCCGGGGCGCGACCCCCAAGCGAATACCAACAGGATGGCTTCATGACCGATACCGTGATCAGCTCCGCAACCCGCGAGGTCGTGCTCGGCCTCGAGCGTCCCTTCGTCATGATCGGCGAGCGCATCAACCCCACCGGGCGCAAGATCCTCGCGGCCGAGATGGCCGCCGGGAACTTCAGCCGCGTCGAGGCCGACGCGCTCGCGCAGGTGGCGGCCGGTGCCCACATGCTCGACGTGAACGCCGGTATACCGCTCGCGGACGAACCGGCGATTCTTGCCAAAACCGTACAGCTCGTGCAGTCGATCACCGATGTGCCGCTGTCGATCGACTCCTCGATCGTCAAGGCGCTCGAGGCGGGCCTCGCCGTCTACAAGGGCAAGCCGCTCGTCAACTCGGTGACCGGCGAGGAAGAGCGCCTCGAATCGGTGCTGCCGCTGGTGAAGAAGTACGGCGCCGCGGTGGTGGCGATTTCCAACGATGAGACCGGAATCTCCGAGGACCCCGACGTACGCTTCGAGGTGGCGAAGAAGATCGTACAGCGCGCCGCCGACCACGGCATCCCGGCGAGCGACGTCGTGGTCGATCCGCTCGTGATGCCGATCGGCGCTATCAACCAGGCGGGCCGCCAGGTGATGCACCTGCTGCAGCGGCTGAAGAACGAGCTGAAGGTGAACACCACCTGCGGCGCCTCCAACGTCAGCTTCGGGCTCCCGGCGCGCGAGGGCATCAGTGCGACCTTCCTCAGCATGGCGATCGGCGCGGGACTCACCTCCGCCATCATGAACCCGATGCACCTCGAGATCGTCAAGGCCTGCATGGCGGCGGATGTGATGATGGGCCACGATCCCGACTGCGCCCGCTGGATCCGCCGCTTCCGCGAAGCGCCGCCGCTGCAGGCCTCGGGCGCTGCCGCCGAGGCACCGCAGGGCGCTGCGCGCGGCCGCCGCGAGGGCGGACACCGGAGGCGCAGCCAGAGCCCGGCATGAGCGAGCCAGACGCACTCGTCGTCTTCACGCCTTCTGGTAAGCGCGGACGCTTCCCGCGTGGCACGCAGCTGCTGCAGGCGGCGCGCACGCTCGGCGTGGATGTCGACTCGGTGTGCGGCGGCCGGGCGCTATGCGGCCGCTGTCAGGTGCTCGTCATGGAGGGCGACTTTCCCAAGCACGGGGTGAGCTCGCACGCCGACCACCTCTCGCCGCTCAGCACCGTTGAACAGGCCTACTCGGAGCGTCGGCCGCTGCCGGCCGGCCACCGCCTCTCGTGCTCCACGCAGATCCAGGGCGACCTGGTGATCGATGTGCCCGCGAGCAGCCAGGTACACCGCCAGGTGGTGCGCAAGGCCGCCGACGCCCGCCCCATCACGCTGAATCCGCTCGTGCATCTGCACTATGTCGAGGTGGCCGAACCCGACATGCACGATCCGTCGGGCGACCTGCAGCGGCTCCTCGCGGCCCTCAACAAAGAATGGAACTTCGCTCCGCTGCGCGCGGACCTCCGGGTGTTGCAGAACCTGCAGGCGGCGCTGCGCAAGGGCGAGTGGCGCGTCACAGTGGCCATACATGCCGGAACCCAGTTGATCGGCGTGTGGCCGGGATTCCACGACCGTGCCTACGGCCTGGCGGTGGACGTCGGCTCGACCACCATCGCCGCCCACCTCTGCAACTTGGAAAGCGGCGAGGTGGTGGCATCGAGCGGCGCGATGAATCCGCAGATCCGCTTCGGTGAAGATCTCATGAGCCGGGTGTCCTACGCGATGATGCACCCGGGCGGCGCGCAGCAGATGACCGACGCGGTGCGCGAGGCCCTCAACGCTCTCGCCGCGGATGTAGCGCGCGAAGCGCAGATCGAGGTGACCGACATCCTCGAGCTCACGGTGGTCGGCAACCCCATCATGCATCACCTGCTGCTCGGCATCGATCCAACGGAGCTCGGCGGCGCACCGTTTGCGCTCGCGACCGACTCGGCCCTCGGCCTGCACGCGAGCGAGCTCGGCCTGCAGCTGCACCCGGGCGCGCGGGTCTACACTCTCCCCTGCATCGCCGGTCACGTCGGCGCGGATACCGCCGGCATGCTCCTCTCGGAGCGCCCGGACCTTTCCGAGAAGCTGACACTGCTGGTCGATGTCGGCACCAACGCCGAGATCGTGCTCGGCAACAGCGAACGGCTGCTCGCCTGCTCGAGCCCGACCGGACCCGCGTTCGAGGGCGCCCAGATCAGCAGCGGCCAGCGCGCAGCGCCGGGCGCGATCGAGCGCGTGCGCATCGATCGCGACACGCTCGAAGCGAAGTTCAAGGTAATTGGCTCGAACCTGTGGTCGAATCAGCCCGGGTTCGATGAGGCGGTGGCCGCGACGGGTGTGACCGGCATCTGCGGCTCGGGGATCATCGAAGTGATCGCCGAGATGTATCTCGCCGGCATCATCACCCAGGACGGCGTGATCGACGGCGAACTGGCCAAGCGCAGCGATCGCATCGTGCAGACCGGGCGCACCTATGCCTACACCGTGCACCGCGGCACGCCGGCGTTGCAGATCACCCAGAACGACGTGCGCGCCATCCAGCTCGCCAAGGCCGCGCTGCGCGCCGGGGTAGCGCTGCTCATGGAGCACATGGGGGTGGATCACGTCGACCGCATCCGTCTCGCCGGTGCTTTCGGCAGCCACATCGACGTCAAGTACGCGATGGTCCTCGGCATGATCCCGGACTGCGACCTGTTCAACGTGTCCTCGGCCGGCAATGCTGCGGGCACCGGCGCGCGCATCGCCCTCCTCGACAGCGACTCGCGCAAGACCATCGAGCAGCTGGTGCGCCGCGTGGAGAAGATCGAGACCGCCATCGAGCCGAAATTCCAGGCGCACTTCGTCGCGGCGATGGGCCTGCCGCACTCGACTGAGCCCTACACCCAGTTGCGCAAGGTGGTCACGCTGCCGGCGGCCAAACCGCCGGCCACGCGCGCGGGCGCCAGTGCCCGCAGCCGGCGCCGCGCCGGCGGCTGAACACTGTGCTGCCGGGGGCCGCATGCCCCGGACGGGGCTGACAGGCGCTTCGGTTATCCTGTGCCGCCATGCGCGCTCTCGCTCTGCTGCTGTGTGCGAACCTCATCGTTCACGCGCGCGCAGACACCGAAGTAACGCTGGCGACCGACCGACCGTCCTTCACCGAGTGGAGCGCAGTCGTTCCCCGGGGCGGGCTGCAGATCGAGACCGGGCTGCAGGCGACCGATAACGCCGGCCAGTGGACGCTGGATCTCCCAGAGACTTTCGTGCGCTACGGTCTCATCGAGAACACCGAGCTGCGTCTTGCGGTGCCGAACTACTTCCTGCACCTGCCGGCCGGAGGCTCGACCGTTTCCGGCTTTGGCGATCTCGGCGTCGGCGTGAAACAGCAGCTGCCGTCCCTCGCCGGCTTCAATCTGTCGCTGATTACGTTTCTGACCCTCCCGACCGGAGCGCGTGGCATATCGAGCGGCGGCTATGACCCGGGGTTGCAGCTGCCCTGGTCGCGCGCGCTCACAGCCGACTGGACCGTAGCGGGGCAGCTCGCGGCCTACTGGCCGACCGAGGACGGGACCCGTAACTACACGAGCGAGCTGACGGTGCTTCTCGATCGGTAATTGCGCGTACCGTGGGACGCCTTTATCGAATATGCTGCCGACATCCCGCAACGCGGCGGCTCGAGACAACTGCTGCATGTCGGAACCGCTTACAAGCTCGCGGCGCATCACCAGATCGACTTCCATGCGGCGGTGGGGCTGACCCATGCAGCGCCGCGAGGCTTCATCGGAGTTGGATATTCCTATCTCTGCCTCACGCGCTGACCACCACCGCAGGCCCTTCTTTGAACACCACCACCGCAGTCCCTGGGCCGCGATCGCCTGCATGGGCGTGGTGTTCGGCGACATCGGCACGAGCCCGCTCTATACCCTGAACGTCGCCGCCAAGGCCGCAAGTCCCGGCGGCAGCGTGGCGCCCGAGGCAGCGGTAGGCATCGTCTCGCTGATCTTCTGGTCGCTGATCGTCGTCATCTCCATCAAGTATGCCGTCCTCATCATGCGCGCCGACAATCACGGCGAGGGCGGCATCCTCGCGCTGCTCGCGCTCGTCAGCCCGGCGCGCGCGCGGACCAGTCGGCGCCACGCCTGGATGGTGCTCGTCGGTCTGATCGGCGCGACGCTGCTCTACGGCGATGGCGCGATCACGCCGGCGATCTCGGTGTTGAGCGCCATCGAGGGCATCAAGGTGTACGCGCCACACCTCGATCGCTTCGTGGTGCCCATTACGGTCGTCATCCTCATCGCCCTCTTCATGGTGCAGCGTAAGGGCACCTCGTTCATCGGCGGCCTGTTCGGGCCGGTCATGCTGGTCTGGTTCATCGTCATCGGGGTCCTCGGAGTGGCCAGCATCGCGAGAACGCCGGCGATCCTGGTCGCGTTGAGTCCACTTGCCGCGATCACCTACCTCTGGCACATCGGGCCGCTCGCCTTCGTCGTGATTGGCGGTGCGTTCCTCGCGGTTACCGGCGGCGAGGCCTTCTACGCCGACATGGGCCACTTCGGTGCCGGGCCGATCCGCTTCGCCTGGTTCACGTTCGCTTTGCCCGCGCTGACCCTGAGCTACTTCGGCCAGGGCGCGCTGCTCCTGCGCCAGCCGCGCGCCATCCAGAGTCCGTTCTACGCGCTCGCCCCGGAGTGGGCGCATTACGGACTCGTCGTGCTCGCGACGCTTGCGACCGTCATCGCCTCGCAATCGATCATCTCCGGCGCCTACTCGATGACTCAGCAGGCCATCCGGCTCGGCTTCCTGCCGCGGCTCAACGTGATCCATACGACCGGCAGCGAGATCGGTCAGATCTACATACCACTCGTCAACTGGGCTCTCGCAGCGGCGACACTCGCCGCGGTGATCGGCTTCGGCTCCTCGGATGCTCTCGCGGGAGCGTTCGGCATCGCGGTGTCGCTGCTGATGGCCATCACGACGCTGATGGCGACGTTCGTCGCGCTGCAGTGGGGAGTGAGCCCGCTCATCGTGGCGGCCGTGAACGGGAGCCTGCTGGCGCTCGATCTGCTGTTCTTCGCCTCCACTTCGACCAAGCTCTTCGAGGGAGGCTGGTTTCCGTTGCTGATCGCCTTCGGGGCGTCGTTTGTGATGATCACCTGGCGCAAGGGCGAGCAGATCATGGATACGGTGCGCCTCGGGCTGCGTCAGAGCTCGAAACAGTTCATCGCGGGGCTGCAGCAGGATCCGCCCCTGCGCCTCCCGGGCACCGCCGTCGTTCTCGGGCGTATGGCGCAGGGCGTGCCGCTGATGCTGACGCAGAACGTCCGGCACAACCGCGTCCTCTATGAGAACACGCTGCTGGTCGCCGTCAGCGTCGCCGAGATTCCGCGGGTCGCGGATGCGGAGCGCGCTGCCGTAAAGGAGCTCGCGCCGGGATTCACCCGCGTCGAGCTGCGCTACGGATTCATGGAATCCCCGGATGTGCCGCGGGGACTCGCGACCGCTGCGGCGCAGGGGAAGATCGCACTGCCCGACCCTGGCTCGATCACCTACTTCACCGGGCACGAGACCATCGTCGCGCTCGGCCGCAACCCGGGCATGGCGCGCTGGCGTGAGGCATTGTTCGCCTTCATGCACCGCAACGCCCAGCGTCCGGCGGCCTATTTCGGCATTCCCTGGCCGCAGGTCATGGAGATCGGCGTCGAGTTCGAGATCTGACTTGCGCCCGCGCGCAGCCACCCGCATGGGCGCGGGCCGGGGCGCGAGGCCCGCTACACGTTTGAGTCGGGGAAGGACGCCTTGCGCCGGTTCATGTAGTCGAGCAGCGCTTCGTCGACCGCCGCATCGAGTGGCGGTGCCTCGTACTCGGCGAGCTGTTTCTTCCAGAGCGCGTTGGCGCGTTGTGTCATGTCCTTGGCGCCTTCCGCCTCCCACTGCTCGACGCTGTTGTTGTCCGCGAGCGGTGAGCGGTAGAAAGCGGTCTGGAAGTTGGCCTGCGTGTGCGCACAGCCGAGGAAGTGCTTGCCGGGTCCCACTTCACGGATGGCATCCAGCGCCTGGCCGTTCTCACTGAGATCCACCCCGGCGAGGAGCGTATGCATCATGCCCGCCTGGTCGGCGTCCATGACGAACTTCTCGTAGCCCATGGCGAGACCGCCCTCGAGCCAGCCGGCGGTGTGCAGCACGAAGTTGACCCCACCGAGACAGGTCGGGACAAGCGTGTTGGCGGATTCAAAGGCCGCCTGCGCGTCGGAGATCTTCGAGGCGCAGAGCGAGCCGCCGGACCGGAACGGCACGCCGAGCCGCCGCGCGAGCGCCGCCATGACGTACAGCACGAGCGCCGGCTCCGGTGTACCGAAGGTCGGCGCGCCCGACTGCATCGAGAGCGATGAGGCGAAGCTGCCGAGCACCACCGGCGCCCCCGGGTTCACCAGCT
>DASQRV010000128.1:0-5109 GCA_035642735.1 Steroidobacteraceae bacterium | reverse complement strand
GCGGGCGGTCGCATACACGCTGTAGTCGCCGACCGGCAGCACTAACTGGTAGGTGCCGCTGCGCCCCAGCGTCCACGCGTACGGCTTGCCATCCTTCTCCACCACCACTACGGGTTGTGCAATCGGCCGACGGTCGCTCGCGGTGACGCGGCCCTGTACAGTCGCAGCGGCCAGGTGCCGTCGGGCGATCTCCGCTGCCACCACCGGACCGAGGTCGCCACTCCCGCCGACCTGCAGCCAGCCCTCGAAGGTGCGGCTTTCCCCGGGCGCAAGGCTATGCTGGCGGAACAGGTCGCGCGAGGAAGAGCCGACGTGATCCAGATACGGCGCGTGTAGCGTCAGTGCCCAGTCGGCGTCGTAGGCGGTCACCCGATCGGACAACGCCCCGGTGGCGCGGCCTTCGGTGACGCCCGCGAGTCCGGGAACCGCGAAGAGAAAGCCGCTGTTCGGCCAGAGCGTGAGACCCGACAGCAGGTCGGGAAGAGTATGTGTGCCGCCGTTGCTCATCGTGGTGCTGATGGCGATCTGGTCGGAGCCGGCGGTGAGGGTGTAGAGCGTCGTGATCGTGACCTCGCCCCAGTCACGCACGGCGCGGATGCGGGCCTGCCGCGGTCCGTGCTCGAGCACCTCCACGTGATGATAGGTGTTGGGCCAGGCTGACCAGTTGTTGGGAATGAAATCGGCGAACACCACCCGGTTGCGATCGATCTGCCCGTCCCGCACGGGCGCGACCGCCACGATGGCGCCGCGCGGCACGCCGTAGGGCGCCGCCGACTCGACTGCGAGCGCGAAGGCGAGTTTCTCGTTGACCACGGTGATGTCACCGGCGGCCCGTGCGTTGCCACGCGGGATGGGGGTCGGTCCGACGACAACGCGTACCGACGCGGGAGCACGCGTCAGCGCGGTGAGGGCCACGAGCCATACCAACAGGATCAGTGAGAATCTCAACCGGCGGCAAGACTCGCCATGCATGCCCGCGATACTAACGGAGCATAAGCGTGACCGCGACATGAGCACGAGGACAGGCACGCGAGGCAGACCCCGCACACGAGCTGCGCGTGAACCGCGCTATGGTGCCAGCACTGCCCGCTGCGGGCGCGTCAGCGCTCGGGCGCGGCCTGAGAAAACCGGACGAAACGAAGAGTGTCGATGGTGGCGCGGCAGACGTGGGCGTCGGGCAGGGCGCCGTCGCGTCCGTTCATTGCTCTGTGCGGCCAATCAGAATAAATAATTCAGTCGAAGCGCGGATGTTGCCCTGGCGAACCTGAAAAAATGCGCCCCCGCACGGATAAAAAAGTACGGGGGCGCGGTTGCGCAACCTCGATCTATCAGTGCCGCCAGTAGTAGCCGCCGTGGAACACCACCACCGGCGCGGGAACCACCACCGCCGCGGCAACATAGGGGCGTGGGGGGCCGAGTGGGGCCACGACGCAGCCCGCGAGCACTGCGGCGAGACTCAGCGCTATCAGCAATTTGACGATGCGGGGCATGTTGCCGCTCCTCATGTGCTTCACCTGAGATGAAGAACGCGCGCCGCGGTGCGGCGCTGACAGGCCACCAGGACCTGCAGTGCGTTTCGGCGCGATTCAGTTCCAGTTAAGGTCGTCCGCGCCTCCGCGTGCGCGGTAGGTTGCGGTCGCCGGTCGCCTTGCGGGCGCGGGCCGCGTCGCGTCGCGTCGCGGCCTGCGACGCGCGGCCACGCAGTACTTCGCGCAGTACCGTGGCGTTATTCAGGTATACATCGCGTGCGGCATACAGCAGCGTCACGCGCTGCCGCCGTGCCCGCTGACGCAGCGTCCGCAGCAGCGCTGCCTGCGTGCGCAGCTCCGCGCGGTAACGCCGCGCGAACTCTGGCCAGCGTTTCGGATCGTGATGGAACGAGGCGCGCAGTGCCGCACTGGGTGCGAGGTCGACGAGCCACGCATCAAGAGCCGCCCGTTGCTTGCTCACGCCGCGCGGCCAGAGCCGATCGATGAGCACGCGATAGCCATCAGCGCTCTCCGGTGCGTCATAGATGCGCTTGATCGCTATGCCGCGCGCCCGCCCGCGGTCGGGTACGCGGCTCGCCGCCTCGAACTCATGGAGATAACAGGCCGGTGAGCTGAAGCTGCCCGCGAGCTCCTCATCGTCTGCACGGCTGAGGCGGCGGCGTCGTCGCATGGCCATTGCACCACTCTACACCTGGCCCCGCGCGGGCCCCGGTGGGGGATCCGGGGCCCGCGCGACTCGAGGGGCCTCCATGGCCGCGCCCGGGTTCAATGCCGCTCTGACACTCACGCTAGCCCCCGCATGTGACAGTGCGATGATGCGGGCGGGTCATCGCGTGCGCGGAAGCCCGCTGCCGTGGGCCGGGAACGCCGGCGTATCACGCGGCTGTACAGTGTGCGTTGCAGCAGCGATCTGCACGGCGCACGCGGCGCGGTCGCGTGCGCCATGAATTGCGTACCATGCCGGCGGCACCCATCGGCGGAGCGCTCACATGATTACCCTGTTCCATCGTCCCAAAACCCGCGCCACGCGCTTCATTTTCCTGCTCGAGGAGCTCGAGGCTCCCTACACCATTCGCACCGTCACGACGCGCAACCGTGACGGCAGCGGCGCCGCCGACCCGGCGAACCCGCACCCGCACGGCAAGGTGCCCGCGATATCCGACGACGGCGTCGTGGTGTTTGAATCGCCCGCGATCGCTCTGTATCTCACGGACAAGTTCCCGGCGAACCGCCTCGGGCCGCTCAACGGTGATGCGCAGCGCGGCCCGTACCTCTCCTGGCTCGCCTACTACGGCAGCGTGCTCGAGCCCGCGCTCGTCTCGAAGTTCATGAAGGTCGAGGTGCCGCGCGCCACCGCCGGCTGGGTGGGGCTCGAGGAAGTGCTGCCGGCGGTGATGCAACGCCTCTCGCCCGGACCTTTTCTGCTCGGCGAGCGCTTCTCGGCGCTCGATGTGCTGTACGGCACAGCCTTTGCGCAGCTCGCGCCGCTGCTGCCGAAATCGCCGCTGCTCGAGGAGTACGTGCAGCGCGTCGTGACACGGCCGGCCAACACGCGCGCGCTGGCGAAGGACGGCGGCTGAGGAGCGCGGCGCGGCGGGCGGGCAGCACGGCCGCGGGCGCACGCCGCCGGCGCTGCGCACGACACGGTTGCGCTTGACAGTTGGGCTGCTCGGGCAGTAAAACACCTGTCGGTTATATAACCGATAGGTTTTTTAAGATGACGACTGACAGCCGCCTCGACGACACCTTCGCCGCGCTCGCCGACCCCACGCGCCGGGCGATCCTCGCGCGGCTCGCCGGCGGCGAAGCGGGTGTGATGGAGCTGGCGCGGCCGTTCGCCATGAGCCAGCCGGCGATCTCCAAGCACCTGAAGGTGCTCGAGCGCGCGGGACTCGTGAGCCGTGGCCGGCGGGCTCAGTCGCGCCCTTGCCGCCTGCAGGCGGCGCCGCTGCGCGAGGTCGCCGAGTGGACCGAACGCTACCGCCGCTACTGGCAGGGCAGCTTCCGCCGCCTCGACCGTTACCTCGGCCAATTGCAACGACAGGAGAAGCGACATGGACGCAAGAGTGCGAAATAGCGCCGCCGCCGACCGCGAGCTGAACATCCGGCGCACCTTCAACGCACCCCGGGAGCTGGTGTTCCGGGCCTGGACCGATCCGCAGCTGCTCGCGCAGTGGTCCTGCCCGCGCGGTTACACCTTCAGCGAGAACCGCGGCGATCTGCGGGTCGGTGGGGTTTTCTCGGCGCGCATGCGCTCGCCCGAGGGTACCGAGCACCGCCTGCGCGGTGTGTACCGCGAGATCGTGCCCCCCGAGCGGCTGGTGTTCACGCACTCGTGGGTCGATGAGCAGGGCAGGCCTGGACCGGAGACCCTGGTCACCGTCACACTCGCCGAGCGCGACGGCCGCACCGAGATGACGTTCCACCAGGCGCTGTTCGCATCGATCGAGGCGCGTGTCGGCCACGAACAGGGCTGGACGAGCTGCTTCGAGCGGCTGGTGGAGCTGCTGGCCACGCTAGGAAATTGAGGTTGACGTGCGCAGACCGGGAGGCGAGGAGGCTCAGCCATGCAGAAGATCACCCCGTTTCTGTGGTTCGACTCGCAGGCCGAGGAGGCGGCGAAGTTCTACGTATCAGTCTTCGGTAACTCGCGCATCCTGAAGACCGTGCGCTACGGCAAGGCGGGCCCGGGACCTGACGGCTCGGTCATGACGGTGGTGTTCGAGCTGAATGGCGTCCAGTTCACCGCGCTCAACGGTGGCCCGCTGCACCAGTTCTCGGAGGCGATCTCATTCGTCGTCAACTGCCAGAGCCAGGCGGAAGTCGACACGCTGTGGGAGAAGCTCTCCGCCGGCGGCAGGCCGGACCGCTGTGGCTGGGTGAAGGACCGGTACGGTCTGTCCTGGCAGGTCGTGCCGACCGTGCTGCCGGTGCTGCTGAGCGATCCTGATCCGGTGAAGGCGCAGCGTGCGATGGCGGCGATGTTGAAGATGAGCAAGCTCGACATCGCGGCGCTCGAGAAGGCGCACGCCGGCCCGTGAGCGCGCGGCGCGCCGGCGGCGGCCGCGGGGTCCCACGAGATCTCGCGCCTTGATGAGAGGCTGGAAGGCCCTCGATCACGGCGGGCGAGATTTCGTGGGGTGCATGCCGCCAGGTCCGAAAATGGCTACTGTGGGAAGCCATCGGCGCGTATCGTGGCCGGCATGGAGAAGATCTGCGGACTTGATTCGGAGGCCCTCAACCGCGCGCGCGTCAGCCGCGACCCGCGCTTCGACGGCAAGTTCTTCATCGCGGTGACCTCGACCGGCATCTACTGCCGGCCGATCTGCCCTTCGCGCTACGCCAAGCGCGCCCACGTGCGTTTCTTCGGCAGCCCCGCGGCCGCCGAGGCCGCCGGATTCCGCCCGTGCCTGCGTTGTCGTCCGGAAGCTGCACCCGGCACCCCGGCCTGGCTCGGCACCGCGGCAGTCGTACGGCGGGCGCTGCGTCTGATCGAGGCGGGCGCGCTCGATGAGGACTCGGTCGAGACACTCGCCGGCCGTCTCGGGATCGGACCCCGTCACCTGCTGCGGCTGTTCGTGCGTCACGTCGGCGCATCGCCGCTCGCGGTCGCGCAGAC
>DASQRV010000127.1:0-4097 GCA_035642735.1 Steroidobacteraceae bacterium | reverse complement strand
GTAGCGGTTGAGCGTGGCATCCGAGCGCCCAAGCACGAAAGAGCGTCCCTGCGGATCGATGCGGAAGAAGTCTCCGTGACGCCAGACGCCCGGAAAGTCCTGGAAGTAAGTCTCGAGATAGCGGCGGTTGTCCGGATCGTTCCAGAAGCGCCATGGCATCGATGGCATGGGTTCCGTGAGCACGAGCTCGCCGACCTCGTCGACGACGCTCTCGCCGCGCGCGTTGAACGCCTTGGCCGAGACACCGAGTTGCGGCGCCTGGATCTCGCCCGCGCGCACGGGCAGCAACGGGACACCGCCGACGAACCCGGTACAGCAGTCGGTGCCGCCGCTGCCGTTGGCGACCCAGAGGTCCGTCTTCACGTTACGGTAGAACCACTCCATGCTCTCGGGCGTGGCCGGCGAGCCCGCGAGATTGATGGTGCGCAGCTTCTCGAGCCGGTAACGCTCGCGCGGCACGATTCCGGAGCGCTTGAGCTGATCGACGTAGGTGGGGCTCGCGCCGAAGGAGGCGACCCCGGCCTCATCGGCCATCTTCCACAGCACGTCGGGGGTCGGGTACCCGGGATGTCCGTCGTAGAGCACCGGCAGAGCGCCGGTGAGCGGGATGCTCGTGATGAAATTCCAGAGCATCCAGCCGCTCGTAGTGTAGAAGAACACGCGGTCACCCGCATGCAGGTCGAAGTGAAAGGTCGCGTTCTTCAGGTTCTCGAGCAGGATGCCGCCGTGGCCGTGGACGATCGGCTTCGGCAGCCCGGTCGTGCCGGAGGAGAACAGCGTCCACAGCGGATGATCGAACGGCACCTGGGCGTACTCGAAGTCCGTCGCGGCGGGCGCGGGCCGCTCGAAGAGCGTCCGCCAGTGGCGTGCGGATGGCAGCGGCGGCGTCGCGTCCTCCGGGTTGAGGTACGGCAGGTAGATCAGGTGCTCGAGCGAGGTAAGGCTTGCCGCAATGTCGCGCAGCTGGCTGCGGCGATCGAAGGCCTTGCCGCCGTAGCGGTAGCCGTCGACGCTGAAGAGCACTTTGGGCTCGAGCTGCGCGAGGCGGTCGAGCGTGCCGCGCTCGCCGAAATCGGGCGAGCAGCAGGCCCAGATGGCGCCGGCCGCCGTCGTCGCCAGCATCGCGGCCATGGTTTCCGGGATGTTGGGCATCCAGGCCACTACGCGGTCTCCCGGCTGGACGCCGAGCGCGCGCAGCTCGGTGGCGAGCGTTCGCACCTGGTTGCCGAGTGTTTCCCACCTGAGCGCGGTGAGCGGCCGCGTCTCGCTCAGATGGAGCAGCACGTCACCGCCGGCGCGCTCACCCCGCAGGACGTGCTGCGCGTAGTTGAGCCGGGCGCCCGGAAACCACTCGGCGCCCGGCATGCTCCGGCGCCCGAGCACGCGCGTGTGCGGGGCCGAGGACTCGATCGCGAAGTAATCCCACAGCGCCTGCCAGAACCCCTCCAGATCCTCGACCGACCAGCGCCACAGCGCGCGGTAGTCCGCGAAATGCCGCCCGCGCTCGCGTGCCAGCCAGTCCGCCAGTGCAGTCACGTTGGCCCGTCGGATCCGCTCGGGCACGGGCGTCCAAAGGAGCTCACCCGGCTGCATGAGTTAACTCATTATCGTGACTAGGCGAAATTGTAAGCATGGCATACATTCTCGCGTGCGTGTGGCCCAGGCCGGGGGCGGGGGCGTCGCCCGCGCGCCTCGCCCACCGCGCGCTGCGGGCGTACGCTTGACCGACAACTCACGCGCCCCGGTGGCTCCCTCCAGCAGGGGAGCGATGCGGGGTGGGAGAGCCATTTGACATGAATACCCAAAGTGCAGCCTTCCCTGCTCCGAGCTCGCTCAAGGTGGTGCCGGGCACCGAGGCGGCGCAGGCCGCCTACCCGTACTACATGCAGTTCACGCCGGCGGACGACCAGCGGTTCTGGTTCTACAACTCGATGCATTTCCCCGAGCCCATGTCGGCCTTCGACATGGTGACCGCGGAAGCCGCCTACTGTGCACTCGGCTCCTCGACCACGCGCGTCCACTGTATCCCGACCACGCTCGGCATCGACTACCGCATCATCAACGGGCGCGTCTACATTGGCGGCAACGCGGTCACGGACCCCGCCGAGATCGCGCGCCGCACGAGCGAGTTTCAGCAGCGCGCCTTCTACTACTACGCCAACTGGGAGCGTCTGTACGCGCAGTGGCGCGAGAAGATGCTGGCGCTCATCCGCGAGGCGCAGGCCTTTCCGAAGCTCGAGCTGCCGGAGTTCGAACCGCTCGCCAATGTGCACGCCGGGCGCGGCATCGCCGCCAACCACCAGCTCCTCGCGATCTACCAGAAGACCCTCGAGGGCTACTTCCGCATGTGGCACCACCACTTCGAGTTCCTGCTGCTCGGCTACGGTGCCTACATGACCTTCTTCGCCTTCTGCAAGAAGGCCTTTCCCGAGATCAGCGACCAGACCATCGCGCGCATGGTGGCGGGCATCGAGGCGGAGATCTTCCGCCCCGACGAGGAGGTGCGCCGCCTGGCGCGCCGCGCGGTGGAGCTCGGGGTCGACGACGAGTTCCAGGACGGGCGCTCGCCGCAGGCGGTCATGGCGGCGCTCGAGTCGCGCGGCGCCGCCGGTCGCAGCTGGCTGGAAGAGCTCGCGACTTCGCGCGACCCGTGGTTCAACATCAACGTCGGCGACGGCTTCTATCATTATCACCGCTCGTGGAACGACGACCTGTCCATGCCCTTCGCCGGACTCCCGGGCTACATCGCGCGCGTCAAGGCGGGCGAGTCGCTGGAGCGTCCCATCGAGGCGCTGCAGTCGCAGCGCCGCCAGCTGATCGCGGACTACCGCGAGCTCCTCGGCTCGGAAGAGGAGCGCCAGGCTTACGACCAGATGATCGGTCTCGCGCACCGGGTGTTCCCGTACGTCGAGGGCCACAAGTTCTACTGCGAGCACTGGTACACCAACCTCTTCTTCAACAAGATCCGCGAATTCGGCGCGCTGCTCGCGGCGCACGGGTTCTTTGCGCGCGAGGAGGACGTGTTCCAGCTCACACATTTCGAGCTCGAGGCCGCAATCATCGACCTCATGACCTCCTGGTCGAACGGCTCGCCGCCGCGGGGACCCGAGCACTGGCCACAGATCGTGAGCGCGCGCCGCGCCGCGATCGCGGAGTGGGCCAAGCACAGCACGCCGCCCGCGCTCGGGCCTGTGCCCGAGGTGATCGATGATCCGGCGATCGTCATGCTGTGGGGGATCACGCGCGAGAGCCTCGACAGCTGGTTGCGCGCCGGCAGCGACGCGGAGAGCCGCGAGTTGCGCGGCTTCGCCGCCTCGAGCGGCGTGGTCGAGGGCCCGGCGTGCGTGGTGAGGTCCGTCGAGGAGATCGGTCGCGTGCGCGCCGGCGACATTCTCGTCTGCCAGATCACCAACCCCACCTGGGCGCCGATATTCCAGAAGATCGCCGGCGCGGTGTCGGACATCGGCGGCTCGATGAGCCACGCCGCGATCGTGGCGCGCGAGTTTGGCCTGCCGGCCGTCGTCGGCACCGGCACCGCCACATCGCGCATCAAGGACGGTCAGCGCATCCGTGTCGACGGCGGGCGCGGCGTGGTCACGCTGCTCCCGTAGCGCGTCTCTCGTGAGCAAGCTCACCCACGTCGCCTGGTTCGGGGAGATCGGGCTTGCCGATCGCGGTCAGGTCGGCGGCAAGGGCGCGAGCCTCGGCGAGCTGACACGGGCGGGCATTGTCGTGCCGGCCGGGTATGTCGTGCAGACCGCGGCGTTCGAGCGCTTCCTCGCGGCGCTCGAGCACGAAGCGCCGGTACGTGCGGCGGTCGCGGCGCTCGGGCATCACGACCTCGAGGCCATCACGGCGTGCTCGCGGGTGCTGCGGCGCCGGATAGAGGACCGCGCGCTGCCTCCGGAGGTGCTCACGGAGCTTTCCGCGGCGCATGAGCGGCTCGCCGGTGCGGCGCGCGAGCAGCCGGTCGCGGTGCGCTCCTCGGCAACGTGCGAGGACGCGGCGGAGGCGAGTTTCGCAGGCCTCCAGGACACCTACCTGCGGGTGCGAGGACTCGAGGAGACGGTGCGGCGCGTGCGCAGCTGCTGGGCGAG
>DASQRV010000126.1:0-8308 GCA_035642735.1 Steroidobacteraceae bacterium | reverse complement strand
GGCGGCAAGCCCCACAAATGAGAACGCCCGCTTCGCAGCGGGCGCTCTCGTTGGGCGGCCTTGAAAAAGTCAGGAGTGCCGACGGCGCGCGAACCCGAGGCCGAGAAGCCCGAGGCCGAAGAGGGAAAGGCTCGCCGGCTCCGGCACGCCGATCAACACCTGGCTGAAATCGTTGGTAATCGAATTCAGCTCAGAAGTAGGGCTGATGATGTGGGAGGTGTTATTTACCAGGACACTGCCGACACCCGGACCGAACACGATCTCCCCCGTGCCGCCATTCGTTATTGAAGACGGCGTGAGCGACAGGCCGTTCATCGTGGTAATGGTAGTCACAGTAGGAAACGAAACATCGACGCCGTCGGTGCCCATAACAATGGTGTTGGGTGCAGCGGCGGTGACCCTGAAATCAAAATCAACCGTGCCCATTGGAAAAAACGCTCCGTCCCTCTCCAGAGTTACCGCGAAAAGCGGCCCATACTGCCCAAATTCCACCACCGCCCCCGACGGCTCGCCAGTAATGGTGAAATTGCTGAACGTCTTATCGCCCATTGTGCAGGTAAACCCAGATGCCAAAACTGTGCTGACCGATGTGTCGGCGGGGCACGCCGCCTGCGCCTGACCGCCTGTCATCAAAAGGGAAACTGCTGCGATGCCACCCAGCCCGATGCTGAGCGCCTTCGTCCTTAGTGCGTTCATGAGCCCTGCTCCTCTCGTTCCGTCGATTCGCCCACGCTCGTATCCATCGCGCGGCATCCCGTTGTACTGTTTGCTCCCGCAGACGAACAGGATGACACCGGGTATTATCCCCCAGTCCACAGAGCGCCTCCGTCGGTTTTTCTTATGGTTGGGTGTTGGTCCTGCCGCGCCCGCGCTCACGCGTGCCGTGTCAGCCCCGCTCGGGCTTCCTCAGCCCCACTTGGGCTCCGGCTCGGCCCCGCTTAGGCTCCCGCTCGGCCCCCTTGGGGCTCCCTTCGGCTCCCGCATCGGCCCCGCTTAGGATCGTCAGCCCTTGCTGTGCTGGTCCCGCCACTTCCTGACGGCAGCCATCGTGTTGTCCACATGAGCGTCGGGATTCATCGCGGTGTAGGAATAAATGATCTCCCCGCCCGGCGCGATGACGTAGGAGGTACGGTTGGCGTATTCCGGGTGGCTCTCGAGCACCGAGTCGTAGGCCTTCATGATGCTGCCGTCCGCATCCGAGGCGACCGCGAACTTGTTGCGGCACTCGCTCACCGAGAACTTGTCGAGTTTCTCGATCGGATCGTGCGACACGCCGATGACGGTCGCGCCCAGCGCCTCGAACTGCGGCGTAGCCTCGGCGAACAGGTGCGCCTCCTTGGTGCATCCCGGCGTGAAGGCGGCCGGGTAGAAATACAGAACGACCGGGCCCTTCTTCAGCGCGTCGGCGAGCGAGAACCTGAACTCCTTGCCCGCGAGCGTCGCCGCGGTATTGATGTCGGGCGCCTTGGTCCCGTCGGGCAGCGCCGCCAAGACCGGCAGGGTGACAAACAGCGTGGTTGCAGCACACACGAGGACACGTCGCATGTTCGTCTCCGGGGCTACGGGGGCGCCATCTTGAGACAAGGCGCGTGTCTGCGCCAGTAGCGTCGGGCGGTCAGCGTTCCTGCGCGTAACCGACCAACTCAACATAGCCGCGACCGCTGAGGCTCGTGCCGGCCCGCTCGCCGCTGACATCCACCGCGCCCTCCCAGTAACGCGGTGTCGTCTGTAACTCCTGATCCGCCAACACCGGACGTACGCGGAGATCGAGCGTCAGTGCAGGCACCCGGATGTGCCAGCCGGCCGGGTAGCGGTCGCCGGACCCGTTGCGCCACTCGTCGTTGACGGCGATGCCCACGTCCGCGTCGGTCAGTGCCCGCACGTTGCCGTCGGGTGCCATCCAGGTACCGGCGCTGTGTGCCTCGCGCCGTCCGTTCCGGTCGCGCAGGGCGTAAAACATCAGCGTCGAGCCGTCGGCAAGCTGCAGTCCAAACCAGTCCCAGCCGACCTCGGAGGGCCCGAGTCCACCGCTCCCCCACTCGCGGTCGAGCCAGCTGAGGCCGTGGACCTCGATGGCCCGGCCGTCGCGCAGCAGCCGGCCCCGCACGCCGAGACGGGGGATCGAGTAGTAGTAGGTCGCATCGGCCGCCTGGTCTGCCTTCCGTGACAGTCCTGCTGCGCCGTTGAGCACTGGCGCACTCTGCGGCTCGAGCACGAGATCGATGGAGTAGCCGGGCTGCGCGGCATGCAACTGCCATGACGCGCCGCTCGCCTCCAGCGCCCAGTCATCGAGCCACACGCGCAACGGTTCGGCCTGTGCACCCGCGAGTGCCAGGGCCGCGCGCGAGAGTTTCTGCTCGAAGCGAAAGCGCTTGCGCGCGACATCCGTCACGGCGAAATGCGCCATGTAGATCTCGCGGGCGCGCCACGCGGAGCCGGCCGACGCCGGCGCCGCGAGCGCCGCGGGCGGCTCTGCGGACCGCGCCGTCGACTGCGGCACGAGCGCTACGCGGAAAAACGTCAACTCGAAGCCGAAGCGTTCGCCGTCCGCGGCATCGAGATTACCCGTCACGTACCACCACTCCTGGCGGAAGTCCGGGTGCGGCCCGTGATCGCGCGGAAACTCGAACGTTCGCGGCTCGAGCGCCGTGGCGAATCCCGGGACGGGCGGGCTTGCCGCCGGGCTCGCGGCCGCCGGTGGTGCGGCGGCTGCGTACTCGGGCTGCGCGCCGGACGCCACGACCAGCGCCAGCGCGCGCAGGAGCTCCGTCAGGCGGCGCATCACTCCTCCCGCAGGCCTGCGGCGAGCGGCAAGCGGGCGCTGCGCCAGGCCGGATAGAGCGCCGCCGCGAGTGCGGCCGCGAGCGCCAGCAGCAGCGCGTGGCTGAACGGTGCGGCGCGCAGGTGCAGTCCGATCTGCCAGCCGAACGCGCGTCGGTTGATGACCTCCGTCAGTACCAGCGCGGTGAGCACGCCAGCGGGGATCGCGGCGAGCAACGCCGTAAGCCCCATGAACGTGGTCTGTGCGGCGGTCAGCAGCGCCGTCGCCGCCGGTGTGAGGCCCAGGCTGCGCAACAGCGCGAGCTCGCGGGAGCGCTCCAGCTCCCAGGCGAGGAGCGCGCTCAGGAGACCAACTGCCGCCACGCCCGCGGCGAGCCAGTAGAGGACGCGGGTGATGACGAACGTACGCTCGAAGATGCGCATCGACAGCGCGCGGATATCGGCGTTGGAGCGAATCAGCAATGCCTGCTGCCCGTGTGCGGTGCGCCGCAGCCCACTCACCACCTGCGCGACGGAGGTTCCCGGGGACAGGTACAGACCGAGCGTCGCGATGCCCTCATCCTGCCACCAGCGCTGGTAGTGCCCGAGATCCATGAGCACCTCGCCGCGGTCGTTACCGTATTCGCGGTACACGCCCGCCACGGTGAATGTCCGCGGCCCCGCGGCAGTCTCGAGGGTGAGTGAATCCCCAACACTGCGGGACAAGCGCCACGCGAGCGGTTCGGAGATGAGGATGGCGCCACTCGAGAACTGCGGCCAGGCACGTGACGGCTCGCCCGCGGTGAAGCGGAAGCCCGGGTAGCTCGCCGGCACGAGCCGCACCGCGTTGAGATCCACCGGGCCCTCGGGCGAGGAGACGCTTACGCGCCGGCCCTCGCTGTGCGCAGCGATGCCCGGCACAGCGAGCAGCGCTGCGATCACCCGCGGATCGAGCCGCCGCTCCAGGCTTTCGGCAATCCCGGGTGCGCTCACGTAGACGTCGGCGCGCATGGTCTGCGCCAGCCAGTCGCGCAACGACTCGCGAAAGCTCTCGACCATGATGGCAACACCGATCATCGCCGTGAGCGCCATGCCGAGGGCGGCGATCGCGACCCCGGTGCGACTGAGCGACGCCGCGATATCCGCGCAGGCGAGCCGCGCTGCCGGGCCGATGCGGGCACCGAGCCGCGCGCCGCCGTCGGCGAGCGCCTGCAGCAGCGCAGGTGTGGCGGCCGCTATGCTCAGCAGCAACAGGAACAGCGCCGCGAATCCCGCCAGCAGGCTGCGGCTCGAGGTCACGATCGCCAGCATCGCCCCGAGCGCCAGCAGCAGGCTCGCGATGAGCAGCGCCCGTGCCGAGTGGCGCGCGCGCTGCTCGAGGACCGAGCGCGCGAGCGCGAGCCGTGGCACGCTCGTCACGACCTCGAGCGCGGGCAGCAGCGCCGCGGCGAGCGCGGTCGCAACGCCGGCCGCCAGCGCCTTGACGAGTGTCGCCGCGGGGACGCTCACGGCATTCACCGCCACGACGAAATACAGGTCGTTGATGGTCTGCGACACGAGTCCCACCAGGCCGCGCCCGATGAGCACTCCCAGCAGCACCCCGCAGACCGCCCCGGCGAGACCGAGCAGCGCCGCTTCACCGAGCACGATCACGACAACCTCGCGGCGCGTCGCGCCGAGCGCGCGCAGGATGCCGATGATGGCGCGCCGCTGCACCACGGCGAAGCTCACCGCTCCATAGATGAGGAGCGTGCCGACCAGCAGAGCGAGCAGGCTCATCGCCTTAAGGTTGACGGTGAAAGCGTCGGTCATCGCGAAAGTCTCGCGCGCCTCGGCCCGGGTGCTGCGCACGGTGAGGTCCGAGGGCAGACGGGCGCGCAGTTGCGCCACGAATTCTGCGGGCGACTCGCCCGCGGGCGCCCGTACATCGATACGCGTCAAGCGCCCGACGACACCGAGCCACTCCTGTGCCTGGGCGATATCGGTGAGCAGCAGCCCATCGAAGCCGGGGCCGGAATCGGCATCCGCGAGGCGCGCGATCAGCGTGGCGCGGTGCGGCACTCCGCCGACCGCGAGCTCGAATTGACCCTCGCCCGCGATGCCGAGCTCCCGCGCCAGCGCATCGCTCATGACGACAGCCGAGGGTAGCGTGAACCATTCGCGCACCTGCGCGGGACCGTGAATGGCGAGCGCCGGTGCGGCGCGCCCCGCACCGCCGGCGAGCGCGGCGCTCGCGAACGGGTCCAGGCCGATCAGCTGCAGCACGCGCTCGCCGACCGTCACGTAGCCGCTCACCACCGGGGCAAACTGCGCGCCGGCGCCGCCGCCGCGCGGCTGGGTGCGCAGCTGCACGTACCAGCGCTCGTCGATGCCGCGCGGTCCGCCGACGATCTGATGGGTTGCCGACCCGTTCACCGCCTGCAGCGACAGCTCGAACGCCCGTCGCGCGCTCGCGGTGGCGATGTCCACCGCCACGATCGTGCCGACCCCGAGCGCCAGTCCCACGAGCGCCAGGGTCAGCTGCGCCGGGTGGCGCAGCAGGTGGCGCACACTCGCCGCGCGCAGCGTCCTCATCGCAACGCCGCCGTCTGCGGCCGGTAGCGCTCGTGCAGACGGCCCTCGCGCAGCTCGAGCACCCGATCGGCCGCGCCCGCGAGCGCTTCATCGTGGGTCACCATGACGAGCGTCGTGCCGCGCGCCCGCGTGAGTCCGAGCAGGGCCGGCAACACCTCCTGCGCCGTGGCGTCGTCGAGATTGCCGGTCGGCTCATCCGCCAGCAGGAGCTTCGGCGCGTGCACCAGCGCGCGGGCGATGGCGACGCGCTGCTGCTCGCCCCCCGAGAGCACATCGATCGCGCTGTGGGCGCGGTCTCGCAGCCCGACCTCGGCGAGAGCCGCGAGGCTGCGCTCACGGGCGGCGCGCCCCCGTTGCCCATTGAGCTCGAGCACCAGGCGCACGTTCTCGGCGACGTCGAGGGTCGGAATGAGATTGAAGAACTGGTAGACGAAGCCGATGTGGGCGCGACGGAACAGCGTGCGCGCCGGCTCGCCGAGCGCCGTCACCTCCAGGCCATCGACGTGCACCACGCCGCTGTCGGCGCGATCGATGCCGCTGATCAGGTTGAGGAGAGTCGATTTTCCCGAGCCGCTGCGGCCCATGACCGCGACGCGCTCGCCGGAGCCGACCTGCGCGTCGAGCCCGGCGAGAACGCGGTGGATGCGCTCGCCTTCACGGAAGTTGCGGCAGAGTTGGCGGATACTCAGCACATCTGGCAGTGTACCGGGATGTCTGAATCCGAATGGCGCCTGCTCACGACCTTCCCAGACCTGCCCTCGGCGCAGTTGCTGGCCGGGATCCTGAGTGCCGAGGGCATTCCGGCGCGGGTGAGTTCCGATGCCGGTGTCCTCGGGCAAGCCGCGCCATCGCGCCTGTATGTCGGCGCGGCGGATTTTTACCGGGCGAAGCAGTCGATGGCGCAGCGCCAGTTCACCGACGAGGAGCTCGCGGTGCTGTCCACCGCCGTGCCGCCGGCCGACGTTCATGACCCCTGAAGGAAAATCCATGACAACACCAGCACCGTTCCGCGTCTCCCTCCTCCTCGGCACCGCCGCAGCGCTCGTCGCGGGCGCATGGCCCGCGCTGGCGCAGCAGCCCGCCGCGGGAACTCCGCCGCCGCCCGCCGCCACCGCCGCACCGAAGAAGCCCGCGGCCGCGGGGGCGGAAGCGGCGGCGAGCGACAAGAATGCCGCGAGTTACAGTCTCGGCGTGTCGATGGGCGATCAGCTGCGCAGCAGCGGCATCCCGCCCGAAGCCATCAACAGCGAGCGTCTCGCTCAGGGTGTGCGCGATGCCGTGACTGGCAAGGTGAAGATGAGCGAGGAACACCAGAAGAATATCCAACAGCTGGTGCGCACGGCGCAGGAGGGCGCCGCCGAGGCCAATCACAAGGCAGCGGCCGCCTTCCTGGCCGCGAACGCCAAGAAGCCGGGGGTCGTCACGACGGCGAGCGGGCTGCAGTACCTGGTGCTGACTCCGGGCAGCGGTGAGTCGCCCAAGCCGACAGATGAGGTCACCGTCAACTACCGCGGCACGCTCATCGACGGCACGGAGTTCGACAGCAGCTACAAGCGCGGCCAGCCGGCGTCGTTCGTGCTGGGGCGCGTCATTCCGGGCTGGACCGAGGGCCTGCAGCTCATGAAGCCGGGCGGCAAGACCCGGCTTTTCGTGCCACCGGCACTCGCCTACGACCTGCATGTACGGCCGGGAATGGGCATTCCCCCCGGCTCGCTGCTGATATTCGAGGTGGAGCTGCTGAGCTTCAAGCCGGCGGAGGCGGCGGGGGCGTCCCCGGCGCCGGCAACACCGCCGCCCGCGGCGCCACACCCGGCCCAGCCGGCACCGAAGTAGTCTTCCGGGGACGCGCGGGCTTCGCGTCTGCAGCGGGGTCCGCGTCAGTCCGTGGCGTTGGCGCCCGGGTCGTAGCGCATCGGCTTGGTGACACCGAGACGGGTCAGCTCGCGCAGCAGGTTGCTCGCGAGCTCCTGGTACGTGGCGCGCTCGAACACCGCCGCCGCCGACCAGTCGTAGGCCCAAGGGTGCGCGGTGCGCAGCGCTTCCGGCTCATCCCCATAGCGCGGGATGACGTGGGCATGCAGCGCCGGCTCCTGGTTGCCAAAGATCGCGTAGTTGATGCGCGTGGCGCCGGTGACCTTGAGCAACGCATCGCCGAGCCGCGACATGTCGGAGAGGAACGCGATGCGCTCGCGCGCACCGAGCGCGTTGAGGTTGGGTACCACGGGATCCGGCAGCAGCAGCGCGTAGCCGCGCACGAACTGCTGCTCGCCGAACACCGCCCAGCCGGAGAACAGCCGCGCGATCACCCGTGGATCGCGCCCCTCGCGCGCGGCGACGACCTGGGCATGAATGGCGGTGAGCGGTTCCGCTGCGACTTCGTTCTTCAACATGCGCCGACCCTCTAACTCACCACGCTCAGCCAGATGATTCCCCACGTCAGCGTGAGCACCGTGAGCGGCAGTCCCACGCGAAAGTACTCACGAAACCCGATATGCACGTCGGGCCTGGCGCGCTCGACCACGATGATATTGGCCACCGAACCGGTGATCGTGAGATTCCCGGCCAGGGTGCTGGACATCGCCAGGGTCAGCCAGCCGACGTGCGGATCGGGAAAACCGGGCACCAGCGACTTCAGCAGCACGACTGCGGGCACGTTGCTGACGATATTCGACAGCAGCGCGGTCAGGAACGAAAAGCTCCAGATGCGATGCAGATTCCATGCGACAAACGGCTGCAACAGCCGCTCCGTGAGTCCGGCGCGCTCGGCGCCCCCCACGATGATGAAGAGTCCAACGAAAAACACCAGCAGGCCCCAGTCCACTTCGTCGTAGACGAGGCGCGGCTCGGTGGTGCGGGTGATGAGGAGAGCCGCTGCGCCGAGCGCCGCCATCAGCGCCGGCGGAACCCCGGCCAGGAAGCCGGCCAGCACGATCAGCAGCACCGCGAGGGGTTTCACCCGCGGACGATGCGGCCG
>DASQRV010000125.1:0-6918 GCA_035642735.1 Steroidobacteraceae bacterium | reverse complement strand
TCAGTCGCAGGTAGGAGAACAGCACCACGCCGAGCGGCACGATGGGTGCCGCGGCGGGCAGGCGCAGCGCCGCGAGCCTGCCGCGCTGGATGTCGAGCGGATCGAGCCACACGATGTCATTCGGCAGCGGCGCGGCGCGTGGCAACCCGAGCTGCGAGCCCATGATCCCCGGCACGATGAGCACACGCGGCGCCCTCGCGCTCACCCGCATCGCGCGCGCGCGCCGTGCCAGCGCGGCGAGCGAGCGGTATTCGGCCACGCCGAAATAGTCGCTGAGCTCGCGCTGCCGCGCGCCGCTCGCCAGCCATGCCTCGATCTGCGTGTCACCCCACGCGAAGCGGTCGTAGGGTGTCACGCGATCGGGCACTGAGTCGGCGGAGAGCACGCGCACTCGTCGCTGCGGTCGAAGAGGCGGCGCAGGACTCAGCAGTCGCCGAGGGCGCGCACGCGCGCCGTCACCGTGAGGCTCCCGCCACCCTCGAGCAGCAGCACGAGCGGCACCTCATCGCCGGGCGCGAGGGGACGCTTGAGGCTGTGCAGCATGATGTGCAGCCCCCCGGGTGCGAAGTGCACCGTCTCGCCGGCGCCGAGGCGCAGCGGCTCGTGCGCACGCATGGTCGACTGGCCGTTGACGAGCGACGACTCGTGGATCATGGCAGCGCCCGCGGCCGGCGAGGTTACGCCGTTCACGACCACCGGCTGTGTGCCGCCGTTGTGCAGCGTGAGGTAGGCGGCCGCCACCTCGACCCCGGGTGTCGCGCGCACCCAGGCGTCCTGCGCGCTGAGTGCGGGCGGCGGCGCTGCGGCGCTGAGAGCCGGTATGAGGATGGTGAGCAGCACGAGCCAGGCGGCAGACAGCGCGGAATCTCTCAACGATCGCCTCCTCCGTGGCACGCGTCAGGGGGTCGGGCCGCGGCGCCGATTATGCCAGACGCATAAGCATGCGCTTGCGGCCCTCTGCGCCTCGCTCATCGAGGCGCGCGCCCTCAGGCGCAGCGCGCGTCGATCCAGTCGAGCGCGGCACACCACAGTGAGTCGCGATGACGCTCGGCGAAAAAGCCGTGGTGGCCGATGGCACGCACTCCGACCGCGGCGGGTGGCGTCCAGCGGCGCTCGATGGGTGCGTTGGCATAGGACTCGAGCAGCGCTTCGACCGCGGCGGGAGTCGCGATGGGATCATCGGTAAAGCCCCACGAGAGGAGCGGTGTCCACACCGCGGCAAACCCGGCATCGCTCATGTCGGCATCGAGCGCCGAGCCGAAACGGGCCGGGCTCAGGCACCACGCCCGCCACTGCAGGAACACCCCGCGCGGCAAGGACTCCCCGCTCCACAGCACTCCGCGGGGTACGTAACCATGGCGGCGGAGCATGAGTGGCCCGTAGAGCTTCCAGAAGGCGAGGGCCTGGTAGCGGAACGGCGCGCGCTCACGGCGCCAGTAGCCGGTCGAGGTGGCGATCATCACGTGGGCACGGGCGCGCGACTCGTTGGGCATGCAGCCGATCAGCTGCCCGCCGACGCTGTGGCCGAGGGTGACGAGCGGCAGCTGCGGATAGCGCAGCGCAAGCGATGCGAGCGCCGCCGGCATGTCGAGCCGGCCCCACTCGCTCATGCGTGCAGGGTCCGCCGCGAGCGGCACCAACGCCGACACCCCGATGCCGCGGTAGTCGTAGACCAGCGCGTGGTAGCCGCGCCGTGCGCAGTAGGCGGCGAACTTGAGGTAGAACTCGTGTTTGAATCCGGTCGCGCCATTGATGCAGAGCGCGCCGCGCGGCGAGACGGCCTCGAGCAGCAATCCGCCGAGCGCCCGGCCATCGCCCGCCGTGAGCGTGACGGATTGCGGGGCCGGCAGCGCACTCACGTCGCGTGCTGCGCGATCAACTCGCAGACGGCCTCGATCGCCGCGCGCCGCGGGGTTGTCTTGCGCCACACCGCACCGATGCAGCGCGCGGGTGCCGGCCGCACGAACGGCCGCAGTGCCACGCCGCGCCCGCTGCGGTAGGCGCCGCGACTGGCGAGCTCCGGGAGCAGCGTGACGCCCGCGCCCGCCGCCACCATCTGCCGCAGCGTCTCGAGGCTCGTGGCGCGGAAGTCCTGCGAGTCGCGCACGCCGACACGGCTGCACACCTCGAGCGCCTGGTCGCGCAGGCAGTGACCCTCCTCCAGCAGCAGCAGCGTCTCATCCCTGAGATCCGCCAGGCGCACCCGCTCCTGCCCGGCGAGCCGGTTACGCTCGGGCACGGCGAGCAGGAAATCCTCGCGGTACAGCTCGCGCGCCTCGAGCCCCTCGAGCTCCACGGGAAGCGCGAGGATGCCGACGTCGAGCTCCCCCGCGTGCAGCCTCTCGAGCATCGGCGCAGTCTGGTACTCGTACAGGTGCAGCTGCAGGCGCGGCAGGGTCTTGCGGATCAACGCCGCCACCCGCGGCAGAAGGTAAGGACCTATGGTCGGCAGCAGCGCGACGCGCAGCCGGCCGCCGAGCGGATCCTGGTGACTGCGCGCGAGCTGCACCACCTCATCGCTCGCCTCGAGGATGCGGCGCGCGCGTGCCACGATCTCCTCGCCCACCGCCGTCACAGAGATGGCGTTCGGCGCCCGCTCGATGAGCTGCACGCCGAGTGCCTGCTCGAGCTTCTTGAGCTGCGCGGAGAGGGTCGGCTGGCTGACGAAGCAGCGCGCCGCGGCGCGGCCGAAATGCCGCTGGTCGGCGACTGCCACCAGGTAGCGCAGGTCCCTGAGCTTCAGCTCCACGAGTCACCGGGATACATGGCGTCTATCGAATTCATAAAATCAATCGATTGGAATGATAGCAGACGCGCCACCACCATACGCACCAGCCGGCGGTGCATGGTGCGCCGTCCCACTTCGAGGAGTCTCTCCGCATGTCAGGTATCGGCCGTCGTTTCCCCGAATTTGCGCTCACGGGCGTCGTCTCGAACGACGTCAGGAGCGCCTTCCAGGACTTCACCCACGCGAGCTTCCCCGGCAAGTGGAAGGTCGTGTTCTTCTGGCCCAAGGACTTCACCTTCGTCTGCCCGACCGAGATCGCCGCCTTCGGCAAGCTGGAGAAGGAGTTCCAGGCGCGCGATGCGCAGCTGCTCGGTGTCAGCATCGACAGCGAGTACGTGCACCTCGCCTGGCGCCGCGAGAAAGAGGAGCTGCGGGCGCTCCCCTTCCCGATGCTCGCGGACATCAAGCGCGAGCTGGCGGGAGCGCTCGGGATTCTCGATCCCGAGGCCGGCGTGGCGCAGCGCGCCACCTTCATCGTCGATCCGCAGGGCGTGATCCGTTTCGTCTACGTCACCGACCTCAACGTCGGCCGCAGCCCCGAGGAAGTACTGCGGGTGCTCGATGCGCTGCAGACCGATGAGCTCTGCCCCTGCAACTGGCAGAAGGGCGAAGAGACCCTGAAGGCGGCCTGAGATGGATACCCTCGAGAGCCTTCGTGAGGCGCTGCCGGGCTACGCCCGCGACTTGCAGCTCAATCTCGGCAGCGTGTTGACCCCGGCGGGTGCGCCGGGCCTCAGCGAGCGGCAGATCTGGGCGGTAGCGCTCGCCGCCGCCAGCGCTTCGCGCAACGCGGAGTTCACGCGCCGGCTGCAGGCGCTCGCAGCGCAGCACCTGGATGCCGCCCACGTGAATGCGGCGCACGCCGCCGCGGCCGTCATGGCGATGAACAACGTCTATTACCGCTTCCTGCACCTCGTGGAGGACGAGGAGTACGCGAAGCTCCCCGCACGGCTGCGCATGAGCATCATCGGTAACCCGGGCATCGCGAAGGCGGACTTCGAGCTGCTGTCGCTCGCGGTGTCGGCGATCAATGGCTGCGGCACCTGCGTCGCCTCGCACGAGCGGCAGCTGCGGCAGCACGGCTTCGAA
The DNA here is from genome assembly GCA_035642735.1 of Steroidobacteraceae bacterium. Lineage (GTDB taxonomy): Bacteria > Pseudomonadota > Gammaproteobacteria > Steroidobacterales > Steroidobacteraceae > 13-2-20CM-66-19. The sequence continues at coordinate 3,041 of DASQRV010000125.1, read as the reverse complement.
CGCGAGGCGGTGCAGAGCGCCGTACGTATCGCCGCCACCGTGCACGCGGTGGCGCGGGTGCTGGAGAGCGTCGGCGGCGAGCAGCTCGCCAAAGCGGCCGCGTGAAGCCTCGCCGGGGCCGCGGCCGCCGCGGCTCCCGGCGGAGGCGCGCATCGTCCTGGCGGCGCCGTGGCGCTCCGCGCCGCCGGGCGCGGCAAGGTATAGTCGCGCAACGGCTGAACCGCCTTGGCGTGACCATGAGCGATGCGACCGACATCAAGACGGCTCTTGCTACGCTCGCGCGGCACTTGGCCGCGCGACGTGGCGACATCCTGGCCAACTGGCAACGCTCGGTCGAAGCCGACGCGGAGCTCACCACCTTCTCGAGCCTGTCGCGCGCACAGTTCAACGATCATGTCCCGCAGGTGCTGGCCGCATTCGAGCGGCGGCTACAGGCCCGCGATCCGGTTGAGAAGGAAGTAGCCTTCGAGGACCAGCGGATCAGCGCCGCTGAGCACGGCGTGCATCGCTGGCAGCAGGGCTATCACCAGCGCGAGACCATCCGCGAATGGGGGCACCTGCAGTACTGGGTGCTCAACGAGCTCGAGGACTACGCGCTCGCTCACCCCGCGCTGCAGGCCGGCGTCATACCGATTGCGCGCCGCGCCCTGGTGAGATTATGCAGCGAGGGCGTGTGCGAGAGCGCCGGGAGTTATGAGCGGCTGCAGCGCACCGAGGCCGCCAGCCGCGTGCGTGAGCTCAAATGGGCACTCCTGCAGTTGCAGCGGCTCGAGCGGCAGCGGGCCGAGAGCTGGCGCGAGGCGGCGCACGATCTGCGCGGTACCGTAGGCGTCGTTGCCAATGCTTCGAGCGTGCTGCTGCACCAGGCCGCGGACGATCGGCAGCGCGCGACCGCCTCGAGGGCGCTGCAGGGCTCGGTCGAATCACTGCGCACACTCCTCACGGACATGATAGATCTGGCGCGGCTCGAGGCCGGGCAGGAGCAGCTGCACCTCGCGCGCTTCGATGCTGCCGCGCTGTTGCGCGGATACTGCGATACGGTCAGACCGTTGGCACAGCAGCGCGGGCTGTTTCTGCGCGCCGAGGGTCCCGAGTCCCTGCCAGTCGAGGGCGATGCCCCCAAAGTGCAGCGCATTGCGCAGAATCTCGTGCTCAATGCCCTGAATGTCACGCAGCGCGGCGGCCTGTGCCTGCAGTGGGCCGAGCGTAACGCCTCCGGTGCCGCGCAGTGGCTGCTGTGCGTGCAGGATACCGGTCCTGGTTTTCAGGCTGCATCCCCGGCCGCACCTCTCGCGGATGCCGTGCTCGAGGCGACCGCCGAGGCGCAGCAGGCAGAGTCCGGTGTTGCTCCGGCGCCGACACTCGGGTCGCAGTCGGATCCTGACACCCCGCGCGAGAGCGCTGGCGAAGGCATCGGCCTTTCGATCGTCAAGCGGCTGTGCGAACTGCTCGATGCGAGTCTCGAGATGGAAACCGCTCCCGGCGCTGGCACGACATTCCGCGTGGTCTTCCCGCGCCACTACCTCAGGTCGCTCGCCTAGGATCCAGCGATCGGTTGTTGACGACAGCATCGGGCCCCGTGAGCATCATGGGGCGCGTCGCCGGCGCGCCCTCGATCCAGGGGGAACTGTCATGAAGCGATCGATCTTCGCCTTCGCCGCCGGACTGGTGCTCTGGGTGGTGGTCGTATCGGTGTTGAACCGTGGCCTGCGGATCTTCGTCATGGGCTACGCCGCAGCCGAGGGCGCATTCAGCTACACGCTCGGGATGCTGGCGTTGCGCCTGGTGATCGCGGCACTGTCCTCGCTCGTCGCCGGGGCGGTCGCCGCCTGGATTGCGCCCTCGAATCCGCGCGTACCGGCGCTGGTCGGCGCGACGCTGCTCGTGGCCTTCATTCCGGTCCACGTGCGTCTCTTCAGCCTGTTCCCTCTCTGGTATCACCTCGTCTTTCTCGCCACGCTCATCCCGCTGGTGATGCTGGGAGCGCGGCTGGTCGGGGTCAGTGCCGTTCGCGGTGCCCCCGCGGGCGGCACACGGACGTAGGCGAAGCGCACGAGGCGACCCGATCACCCGATGTCCGCTCGGTGTCCTCACGCTCTCGCGCACCTCGCGGCGCTGACCCTCATCGCCCTGCGCGTGGCGCCCGGGGTGTCCGCCGAGCCACCGGCCGCCGATGCCCTGCGCTCCGTGTCGGACGATCTCGGTCGCACGGTTGCGGTCGCGCGACCGCCGCTGCGCATCGTGAGCCTGACACCCGGCGCTACCGAGATGCTGTTCGCCGCGGGTGCCGGCGCACAGCTCATCGCCACGGTGGAGTACTCGAGCGAGCCGGCCGCAGCACGCGCGGTGCCACGCATCGGCGATGTCGCCGCGATCGATCTGGAGCGGCTGGTCGCGCTGCGCCCGCAGGTGGTCATCGCCTGGCCGGCGGGTGGCAATCCCGCGCAACGCGCGAAGATCGCCGCGCTCGGTATCCCGCTCTATCAGCAACAGGTGGCGCGCCTCTCGGATCTCCCGGGCTCACTGCGGCGACTGGGTGTGCTCGCGGGCACCACGGCGGTCGCCGAGGGTGCCGCGACCGCCCTCGAGGCACGGCTCGCCACCCTCGAGCGCACCTACGGTGCCGCCACTGCCGCTGGGCCCCGGCCGACGGTGCTGCTGCAGGTATGGAACCGCCCGATCTACACCGTGGGCGGCCGGCACCTGATGAGCGATGCGCTCGAGCTGTGCGGCGCGCGCAACCTGTTCGCGGACCTGTCCGAGCCGGGGCCGATCGTTGACACCGAGGCCGTCATCGCCCGCAACCCCGACATCATTCTCGCCGCGGCGCCCCCCGGCGAGGGCGCGGCGTGGGTCGCCGATTGGCAGCGCTTTCCGAGCCTCGCCGCCGTGCGCCACCATCGGGTGGTGGCCTTCGAGAACCAGGCGCTGAGCCGTCTGGGTCCCAGCGTCCTCGATGCCACCGAGGAGCTGTGCCGCACGATCGCGCGGGTCAGTCGCGGAAGTTCGTGAACTGGAGAGGCAGCTCGAGCTTCGCACCC
>DASQRV010000124.1:0-7902 GCA_035642735.1 Steroidobacteraceae bacterium | reverse complement strand
CTCATCGGCTCGCTCCTCGGCCTCGGCTCGCTCGCCCGCGGCAGCGAGCTGACGGTGATACGTGCCACCGGCGTCTCGGTCGCGCGCCTCGCGAGCTTCGCGCTGCTGGCCGGACTGCTGCTGGTGTTGTTCGAAGTGCTGCTCGGTGAGTTCCTGGCCCCGCCGCTGCAGGCGACGGCCCGTGCGCAGAAGGCCTTCAGCAAGTTCAGCAACGTCAGCTTCGGGGGCGGCGGCGGCGCGTGGGTGCGCGATGGCGATACGATCCTGAACGTGGCCGAGCAGTCGAGCCCGCGGCAGTTTGGCACCATGCAGATCTTCGAGCTCTCGCCCGAGCATCGCCTGGTCGCACTCGGGCAAGCCGCGCACGCCGCCGCGGGTACACGCGGCAAGTGGCTGCTGAGCGACTACCGCGAGTCGCGCTTCGAAGGCGATACAGTCACCACCGGGGCGCCGGGCGAGCGCCTGCTGCAGTCGAACGTCTCGGCGGGCTTCCTCGGGCTCGCGGTCGAAGATCCGAAGCAGCTCACCGGGCGTGCGCTGTGGCGCCTGATCGAGTATTTCCGGAGCAACGGGCTCGATACGCGCGAGTACGTGTTCGCCTTCTGGTCGCGCATCGCGCGCACGGTGGGAGTGATGTTCGCGGTGCTCCTGGCGGTACCGTTCGTGCTCGGCTCGTTCCGCTCCACCGGTACGGGCACGCGCATGATGCTCGGCATGCTCATCGGGATCGGCTTCTTCCTGCTGCAGCGGCTGATCGAGAGCGGCACGGTGGTGTTTCAGTTGAACCCGGTGCTGCTCGCCTGGCTGCCGACGGCGCTGCTCGCGCTCGTGACTCTCGTGCTGCTGGCGCGCACGCGTTAAGGCCACCCCACTAAGCCACCCCAAGAAATTGCGCTCGCCGTGCTCAGCGAGCTCACACCACTCAGTAAGATGCGCCATTTCTTGGGGACCCCGGCAATGCGCTTGCCGTGCCCGATGACCTCCATCGGTCAGCAAGACGCGCAATTTCGCGGGGACCCGGTCAGGAGAGCGTGCTCTCCGCGCTGCCGCCCGGGGTGGCCTGGAACCGCGGCAGGCCATCCTCGATCTTCAGCCACGGAAGCTTGTCCGCGACCCACACGTGCGCCTGCGGGGCGAGCTGCGCCGCCTGGTCGAGCGATGCGAGCGTCACGTCGATCTCGGCGGGCCGCGCCTCGTGGCGATAGGTGAGACAGGAACCACAGGCGGCGCAGAAGCCGCGCACCACCGGCGCCGAGGAGCGGAACTCGGCGAGCGTCCCGTGCGTCACGCGAAAGCCGTTGCGATCGAAGGTGCCCCAGGCGACCACTGGCGAGCCCGCCGCACGGCGGCAGCTCTCGCAGTGGCAGTAGCACAGATGGCGTGCTGTTCCCGCTGCCTCGTAGCGCACGGCGCCGCACAGGCAGCCGCCGGCGTAAGGTGCTTTCTCCATGGAGGGACGTTAGCACTCACTGCTTCGCGCCGGCCATCGCAGCGCAGCACCCGGTGCGAGCTCGTGCGGCGCCAGAATCCTGGCGGATACTGCATCGCAGCAGTGGGGGAGGGTGATTCCGCGCAGCCGACTTTACGATGCTGCCGGCCGGCGCCCGCGAAGGCTCACTTCGAGATGATGTCGTCGCTCGCCGGCTGCGCCGCGGCGCCGGCCTTCTTCTGCGCGCCCGCCGGCTTCTTCGACGGCACGGGCATGGGCGGTTTCCTCATGAGCTCTTCGAGCGGCATAAAAATGGCGTTGTATTTGTAGTCGGGGATCTCGAATTCCCAGCCGGTGAGGCGCGCCGCGAGCTGCTCGGCCTCGGCGGCCGTCTCCTTGGCAGTCGAGCGCGCGGCGATCGCGATCAGTGAGTGAGTGCCGTCCTTGCGCCCGGTGAGCTCGATCTCGAGCCCGTCGAAGGTGTGATAGGTCGCACGCGCGGCCGGCGGATCAGTCGGAGCCGGACCCTTGCGGACATCATCCAGACTGAGCGAGCCGAGTGCGGTCGCGATCGGTTCGGCGGCCGCGGCGCTCGTGAGCTCACGCCCCTTGGGCAACGGGCTGACGGCAAAGTCGGCCTGCTCCTTCTTGTCGCGGGAGACGGTGAAGATGGCGCCGGAAGCGGGATGCTCCTCGACCTGGCGGATACGCGCCACGGGCACATCGAGCAGCGGGTGATCGAGCCAAGCCTTGGGATCGGAATCCACGAATAGCAGCGGCGCCGCGAGCAGGCTCTGGGGTGCGGTGGCGACCCGCACGTAGCCCGACTTGCCACCCGAGGATTTGCCGATGATGACCGCCCAGGTGTGGGATGGCGCCGCGACATCGACGCGCGTGCCGGTCGCTTTCGGCGAGCTGACGTCCTCGACCCCGAGCTGGGGATAGTTGGCGGGCAGTCGGGTCTTCTCCTCGACGATGTTGAGCGCCCCGAGGTCGAGCAGAAGTTTGCGCACCTTGCCGACATCGGCGGGCCAGCCGCGCTCCTGCACGCGCCACACACTGCCATCCTTCTGCAACGTCGCGTGTGTGCCATCGCCCTTGCGTAGCGTCACCGTGGTGACGTTGTTGACGTTCTGCTCGAGCCCCGGCAGCACGAGCGCGCCCGCTGCCATGTCGCGCTCGAGGTGTCGCCGCGAGGACAGCCAGATGGCAAAGGCAATTACGGCGAGGCCCGCGGCGAGCAGCCACGCGACGCGGCGCGCGCTCACGGGTGAGCCTCCGCCGCCACCTCGTGGGCGTTCGCGGGTGCCGCGTGCCGCCGCTGCCGCCGCCACAGCCAGACGAGCAGCGCGATGACGGCGAAAACGAGCGGCACCACGACGATGTTGATGATCTTGAGCGTCGTGCCGAGCCGCTCGATGTTCTCGTTGAGCCCGGCGCGCACGGCGCGCAGCTCCTTGCGAATGCGCACCTTCTCGGTCTGGAAGTGCTCGATCGCGTGCTCCTGCTCGGGGGTCAGGATGAGACTCGAGCTGTTGTCCTTCTTCGACTGGAGCGCGGTGAGCTTCGTCTCGGTGTCGCGCAGCTGCGCTTCGAGCTCCTGCTCCTTGGCGTGCAGGCGCTCATCGGCAGCGCGCCGCAGCCGCTCGACGCGATCGAACGGACGCTGGAAGGTGGCGCGGCCGCGCACGCTGATGAGGTCGGCGCTGCCGGCGAGGTTATCCAGCGCGTTCTCCACCAGGTCGCCGTTGCTCGCCCAGGCCTGCGTCATGCGCTCGCCGAAGAAGTTCTGCTCGCGCACCCACATGAAGTCCTGCAGCATGTCGGTGTCGGCGAACACCACGAGATTGATCGGCTTCGCCGACTGCTTGAGCGCGGTCTGGCCCGCCGCGAGCGTCACGCCCTGCGGGGGACCTGCGGGAAAGGCGCTGTGGACGTTGCCGGTGACGCGCGCACCGATCACGTAGCGGCGGCCGGTGGGCTTGAAGCCATCGAGCAGGGTGGTCGGGTCGAGCAGCATGCGAAAGCGCGCGACCGGCAGCGTCTCGGCGTCGCTGCTCGATTGCAGCAACGGCTCGAAGCACGCGCGACTGCCCTTCACCGGCTGACAGGCCTGCGCACCCGTGAGCGGATCGAGGTGGCCGGTAGTCGCGACGTTGACGCTCGAGAGCCCGGCGGTGATCACGTCGTCCCTGGCGAAGCTGTCCTGGCCGAGGCCGAGGATGCCGAGATGCTCCACCGGCTGCTCTCCCTGGCGCAGCGTCACCGAGAGCGCGTGCGCGCGGTCCGCCACCACTTCGTCGGTGTTGAACTTCAAGCCCCAGGCGCTGAGGAGCGGCGCCAGGTGCGAGGACCTGTCCGCCCCGATCGCCGCCATGGGATTGCCGGCCTCGGCCCCCGACATGTCGCCCTCGGCGAGAGGATCGACGAACGCGAGGATGTGCCCGCCCTGCAGCGCGTACTGGTCGATCGCGAACTGCGTGGCCGCCGACAGCTCCTTCGGGTGCACGAGCACCAGCACGGTGGTGGCGGGGTCGATGCGGGTGGCGTTCGGTTCCAGCGGCCGCACGTCGTACAGCTGCTGCGCATCGCTGTAGACGATCCACGGCTCGCGCATCTGGCCGCTGTGCGGATCGAAGCCGCCGCTCATGGGGAGCCCCGACAGCCACCCTACTACGGGCTTCTTCGGGTTGGCGAGCTGGTAGATGAGCTTCACCACGTCGTACTCGAGGAACTGCTCTTTCTTCGGGTCGAAGAACTCGATTGCCTGGCGGCCGTCGGTGGAGTTGGTGCCGGCGAGGCCGAAGTAGAACTGCGCGCCGTTGGCGGCGCCGAGCGGCACCCCGCGCACGCCGAGCTCGGCCGCACGGTCCTCCTCCTCGGAGAAGGGCTGCGGGTCGATGACGTGCAGGTGCAGCTTGCCGTTGGAGCGCGACACCAGCTCCTGGAGGAACTCACGCACCCGCACGCCGTAAGTGTTCAGCTCCGGAATACCCGCGGCGGTCTTCTGCGAGAAGAAGAAGTAGAGGTTGATCGGCTCCTTGATGCTCGCCAGCGCACGGTCGGTGCCGGGCGAGGTCGTGTACAGGCGGTTGTGCGTCAGATCGAGCCGCCAGCCGCGCAGCGTGTAGTTGAACAGCACCGTGAGGCCGATGAAGAGCAGGGCGAGCGCGAGGAGCATGCCGCCGCCGAGTGTCGAGCGCTTGTTCATGAGTGGCCTGGGTCTCCGGCTAGTCCGCTTTGCGCAGATCGAGCGCGATGGCGGTCGCCAGCAGGAAGAAGCTGATCAGCATCGCGAAGTACAACAGGTCGCGCACGTCGATGACGCCTTTCCTGATGGAGTCGTAATGAGCGAGGAACGAGAGCGAGGCGATCGCATCCACGATCGGCTGCGGCGCCCAGCTGCGGAACACATCGATGACACCGGGGAAACCGGCGAGCAGCAGCACGAGGCAGGCGAACACGCCGAGGATGAAGGCGACCACCTGGCTGCGGGTCAGCGCGGACATGCACGAGCCGATGGCGAGGAAGCCGCCGGCGAGCAGCAGGCTCCCCAGGTAGGCCGCGAGGATCGCGCCGTTATCGGGGCGCCCGAGGTAGTTGACGGTGAGCCACAGCGGAAAGGTGAGGGCGAGTGCGAAGGCGGTAAAGATCCAGGCGGCGAGGAACTTGCCGAGCACCGCTTCGCGCAGGGTGACCGGCTGGGTCATCAGCAGCTCGATGCTGCCGGACTTGCGTTCCTCGGCCCACAGCTTCATCGACAGCGCCGGAATCAGGAACAGGAACAGCCAGGGAAGAAAGCCGAACAGCGAGTCGAGATCCGCCTGGCCGCGCTCGTAGAACGACCCGAGGTAGAAGGCGAACCAGTTGGCGAGCAATAGGAAGATGACGATGAACACGTACGCGAGCGGTGTCGCGAAGTAACTCGCCAGCTCGCGGCGCATGATGATGCCCACGTTGCGCATGCTGTCTGCCCGCCTCAGGAGGTGATGGTACGGAACACTTCGTCGAGGCGGCCGGATTCCAGGTGCAGCTCCTTGAGCTTCAGCCCGCTGCGCGCGGCGAGCTCGGAGAGCGCAGGCAGGATGGGGGCGCCGGCCCTGGGGAGCGCCGTGAGGCGCGCATCGCGTTCGCTCACCTCCACCTGCGCCACCGTCGGCAGCGCCGCCACCGCGGCGCGCGCCTCGCTCAACTGCGCCGGCTGCTCGAGCTGCATGGAGACTGCGTTGTGATAGCGCGAGCGGGCCGCGAGGCCGGCGGGCGTGTCGTCGGCGACGATACGGCCCTGCGAGATGATGATCGCGCGCGTGCACACCGCATCGACCTCTTCGAGGATGTGGGTGGAGATCACGATGATCTTGTCGCGCGCCATGTCGTTGATGAGCGTGCGGACCTCGTGCTTCTGGTTCGGGTCGAGCCCGTCGGTCGGCTCATCGAGGACCAGCACCGGCGGATCGTGCACGATCGCCTGCGCGAGTCCGACGCGGCGGCGGAATCCCTTGGAGAGCGTCTCGATGGTCTGGTCGAGCACGCCCCCGAGCTGCAGGTGCTCGATGACGTGCCTGAGGCGCGCCTCGCGCCGCGCGCCCTCGAGGGCGCGCAAGTCGGCAATGAAGGCGAGGAAGCGCCGCACCGTCATCTCGCCGTAACTGGGCGCGCCTTCGGGCAGGTAGCCGAGGGCGGCTTTGGCGGCGAGCGGGTCGCTCTCGACATCATGTCCGCAGATGCTCGCGGTGCCGGAAGTGGGCGTCACGAACCCGGCGAGCATCCGCATGGTGGTGGTTTTGCCGGCGCCGTTCGGGCCGAGGAACCCGAGCACTTCGCCGGGGCCCACCTGGAAGCTCACGTCTTCAACTGCCGTGAGCGCGCCGTAGTGTTTGGTGAGGTGTTCGGTCTTGATCATGAGCGTTTGGGTCTTTAGGGCGGCCTGTGGCAGAAAGTTCCGCCCCGCCAAAAGCGCGCGATTGTGACTGTGACCTGCCACCCTTTTCAACTTTGGCAGGTTTACCAATTGTAATCATCGAGTTACGGCCGGTTCATCGTGTGACGTCGAAGTGACGGATCCGCCGGGTGCGTCATGAATGCGCCATGCGGGCGTCATGGTCGCGTCAAGTGGCCTGCCCACACTGCGCTTCCGTGCCAGCGCCACCCGCCGATGACCTGCTGATGTCGCACACCGAGCTCGAGCGCGGCGCGCCCTTCTGTGACAACCCCGCCTGCGCGCTGCACGTGCGCCTGCGCGACGCCATGGTCGAGGGCGGCGGCAACTGGCTCACGCTCCCCGACGGGCGCACCTTCGGCCGCAGCCGTTTCGGCGCGACGCTGTTGTGCGATGCCTGCGGAACCCGCCGCGGGCCGGTGAGGCTCGCCGCCGACCCGTCTCAGGTGCTGAGCCGTTGGCGCGCCTGCCAGTAAAGGATGCACAGCGCCCCGCCGAGCATGCCGCCGAGGTGGGCGAAGTGCGCCACACTCTGCTGCGTGCGCGTCAGCCCGGAGAACAGCTCGATCGCCGCGTAGATCGTCACGAAGAGCCACGCCGGCACCGGGATCGGTATCGGCAGCACGATCAGCTTCTGGCGCGGGAAATACCAGGCGAAGGCGAGCAGCAGGCCGAACACCCCGCCCGAGGCTCCAAGCACCGGCTCGGTTCCTCCCGAGGCCGACTCGACCAGCAACTGCGTCACCGCTGCGGACAGCACGCAGACGAAGTAATAGACGAGGAAGCGCCGCCCGCCCCAGTACATCTCGAGTCCGCGGCCGAACATGAAGAGCGCGAACATGTTGAGAAAGATGTGAGCCAGGTTGCCGTGCAGGAAGGCATAGGTGATCAACTGCCAGACGTGGAACATCCCGCTCGCCGGCGGCCACAGCGCGAACAGCCCCAGCATGAGGTCCCAGGCGATCATCTGCAGCAGGAACACGCCGACGTTGACGAGGATGATGGTCTTGGTGACGGGCGGCAGTCGCGGAAACATCCGCGAATCTTACGGGGTCACAACGCCCGCTGCAGGAAAACCAGATCGAGCCAGCGGTCGAACTTGTAGCCGACGGCGCACAAGCGCCCGGCGCGCGTGAAGCCGAGGCGCTCGTGGAGGCGGATCGAGGCGGCATTGTCCGCGTCCACGCCCGCGATCATGACGTGCTTGCCGAGTGCAGCCGCGCGCGCGATGAGCGCGCGCAGCAGGTGCGTGCCGATGCCGCGACCGCGAGCGTCGGCGCGCACGTGGAGCGTATGCTCGACGGTGAAGCGGTAGCCGGGCCAGGCGCGAAAGTCACCGAAGCTGCCGAACGCCGCGACCCCCTGCGCGTCGCGCGCGATGAGCACCGGGTAACCCTGGGCAGTGCGCGCCTGCCACCAGCGCCGCCGCTCGTCGATCGTGACCGGCAGGTTGGCGAACACCGCCGTCGAGTTCGCGATCAGCTCGTTGTAGATTTCGACCACGCCCTCGAGGTCGGATTCGGTGGCATCGTGC
>DASQRV010000123.1:0-3909 GCA_035642735.1 Steroidobacteraceae bacterium | reverse complement strand
CCGGGTTTCACAAACCCCGACACGCGCCTCCCGTCGATAAGCTACATCGATCTGCGCGCGGCCTACATCTGGGGCAAGACCACCCTGCGGGTCGGCGTCAACAACGTAGCGGACAAGGATCCGCCCTTCATCACGCTGTTTACGGCAGGCTACAACACCCAGGCATCAGCCAACACCTACCCAGGGGTGTACGACGTGGCAGGGCGCTACCTGTATGCGAACCTGACGATCGACTTCTAAAGCGCTCAGGGAGCTTTGATCGCACGACGGCGGGCCGCAAGCCCGCCGTCTTTTTTAGTAGCCCCAGCGCTCGATCCAGGGCGCGAGAATGGCCAACGCCTCGGCGAAGTGCTGCTGGTAGTGCGTCCACCGGCCTACGGAGCGGCTGCTGACCGGCTCAGTGACCTGCGCGTAGCTCGGCGTGCTGATGAATCCCTTCTCCCGCGCGTGCTTCCCGGGAGCGAGCATCGCCTCGTGCCAGGGTAACTGCAGAAATGCGGCGAGCTTGCGTACCTCGACGGCGAAGTCCGTGGTGAGTGACTCGTAGCGCAGCTCGTAGCTGGAAGGGCGCAGCAGCGGCCACTGCGCATACCAGTAGCCGTAGGCGCGGGAGTAGCTGCGGGCGAGCGTCGTCAGATCGCGGCACGCGACCGCGAGCCCCGGTGAGCCGAAGTGCTGCAGGAAGCAGCTCAAGAGCGTATCGCACGGATGACGAATGGCGAGGATGATGCTCGCCTGCGGAAACAAGCGCCGCATCATCGGCAGCAGAGTAAGGTTCAACGGGTTCTTGTCCACGAGGCGCTGGCCCGGCTGCAGCCGCGAGCGCTTGCGTGCACGCTCCCAGTAGTGCGCGCGGATCTCATCCAGGTCCTGCGCGGAGAGGAGGCCGAGCTCGGCGGGATAGCGGATACCGCGCGCCGCGAGTTCGGTCACGGCCGTCCATACTAAAGGCTGCTCGTCCATGGACTTGAGCCCCGGGTGCGCGTCCAGCACCTGCTCCAGCAGCGTCGTTCCGGAGCGGGGAAAACCCACGATAAAGATCGGACTGTCTTCGATCGAAGGTCCCTCGTTCGCCCAGGTAGCGACATCCTGCGGGTCGCATCCGCTCGAGCTGGCCGACCAGAACACTAAGTTCTCGACTGCCGTTTCGCCCGTTGCGAGCTCGAGGAACTGAAGCTGCGAGCGGTGCGCCTCCTCGGCGGCGGCGTACGCCTCTTCGTAGCGCCCGAGAGCGTCACACACCCGGGCATACGGAAACAGGAGATGGTGCCGGTGGACGAACTCCTGGTGGCCTTGTAGCGCCTGCGCCAGTTGCCCGTAAGCTTCCTCGTGCTGACCGGCTCTCTCGGCGAGCGCGGCCGACAACAGCAGCCTCTCGGGAACTGCTTCGGTACTGCGATCGTTGCGCTCGAGCCGACTCAACAGCGCACGGGCCTCATCCAGCCGATGCAGGCGCTCGAAGATGACCGCGACTCTGAGCGCGGAGGGTCCTTGCTGTGGGGGATTCGCGAGTAGCCTCGCCAGCGCCGGCTGCGCCTGCTCGATGGCTCCCATCCTGGCAAGCAGCAGCAAGATCAGCACGGTGAACTCGACTCCAAGGTCCTCGAGGTCCTGCCAGTCATCGAGGGCTGCCAGCGCCTCTTCGGGCCGGCCGAGGTCCCAGGAGCAGCGTGCGAAGGCCCAACGAAGCGCGGCGTCCTTCGGCGCGAGCGCCATGCCGTCGCGCAGTGCCAGGTGCGCCGCGCGAAAATCGCAGCGATCCATCTGCAGCACGCCCAGGTTGTACAACAGCATCGGAGTGGGCGCGCCGAGTCGCAGGGCGCGCTCGAACGCCGCGAGCGCCTGGTCGTAGCGCTTGGCCGGGCGCAGCACGGTGCCGAGATGCTGCCAGTGCGCCGCGACGGTCGGCTGCATGAGGGTGAGCGCATTGAAGACTCGCACCGCGTCCTCGTACCGGCCTTGCGAGTTGAGGACGCATCCGAGCACCTCGAGCGCGCCGGGATGATGGCGGTGCGCGCCGAGCACAGCCAGGCACTTCGCCTCCGCGGCGGAAAGCTGGTTGCCAGCCCATTCCTGCTGGGCCTGCTTCACCAGCACTTCGGGATCAGAGGTCAAAGGCATCGGCAGCGAGCATAAAACAAGCCGGGCCGGGGGTCGACGCGGGCTCGCGGCTTCCTCGCGGAAACATGCTAGCCTTTCCTCAGGCGGCGCTGCGCGCCGGTCAAACTCGAGACCTCCCGCAAGTTCCGTGAGCGCAACTGATCAAGCCAGCCGCGTCAGTTTTCAGGACGCCGTTCATTACCATCGTGCCGGTCGGTTGCGCGAGGCGATCTCCGCCTACGAGAACCTGCTGCGTCGGACACCGGATGACGCTGACCTCCTGCAGCTGCTGGGGGTCGCGCTCGCTCAACTCGGCCGTCACGCCGACGGTGTCCGCTTCCTCGCGCGCTCCGTTGAGCTCCAGCCCGGCCGCGCCTCGGTATTGCTGAATCTCGCCCGGGCGTTGCACACGCTCGGGCGCGAAACGGAAGCGCTCGAGGCTTGCAACCGTGCGCTCGCACTGGATGCATCCCTCGCCGGTGCCTACCACACGCGCGCCGCCGCACTCGCAGCCCTCGGACGAGGCGATGAAGCCCTGGCGAACTACGCTCAGGCGGCGCGCCTCGCGCCGGCGGATGCCGGGGCGTTGACCGATCTGGGCGTCGCACTGTCGGCGGGCGGCCGACACCAGGACGCTCTGGCGTGCTTTGATCGTGCCCTCGAGCTCGATCCCGATCTGCTCGCGGCGCTTCACAACCGCGGCGTGCTCGCCGCACGGGCGGGGCAGCACGAGCGTGCGTTGCAGAGCTTCGACCGGGCGATCACGCTGCAGCCTCACAGCGCAGAGCTGCACTGCCACCGCGGCAATGCACTGAAGGAGCTCGGCCGCCTCTCAGAGGCCGTGGATAGCTACGCGTTCGCCCTCGCTCTCGAGCCGGGCAATATCGAATTGCGGCACAACCGTGCCGTCGCCTACAGCCTCCTCGGGCGGTTCGCCGAGGCGCTGGGCGACTACGATGAGGTGCTGGCGCGGGATCCGGAGCGTGCGGCGGACCTCATCGGGCGCGGCCGGGCACTGGTGCAACTGCGGCGTCATACCGAGGCGTTGGAGCCGCTCGAGCGGGCGATCGCGCTCCGTCCGGACGATTTGACGCCTCACGCTCAGCGCGGAGTGGCTCTGATGAGTCTCGATCGTCATGCCGAGGCCCTCGCGAGCTTCGACCGCGCGCTTTCAATCGAGCCCGATCTGCCGGAGGTACTCGACAACCGCGGCATCTGCCTCCATGCGCTCGACCGGTACGAGGAAGCGCTGGTGAACTTTGAGCGCTCGCTGGCGTTGCGGGGAGCGACGGCCAACACCTACACCAACATCGGGGTCCTGCTGAGGGCGCTCGGCCGTTATGGCGAGGCCATCGCGAGCTTCGAGCGCGCGCTCGCACGCAAGCGCGGGGACCCTTCCGCCCGCTTCGCGCTGGCCTTCGTGCACCTGACGCTCGGCAACTTCAGCGCAGGCTGGCCGCTCTACGAAGCGCGCATCGACGATCCGTCGCTCGGCGCGACACGGCGTGATTTCACGGTGCCGCGCTGGACGGGACGCGAAGCGCTCGCTGGAAAAACTCTGCTGGTGCACGCCGAGCAGGGTCTTGGCGATACCATGCAGTTCTGTCGATACGTGCCCATGCTCGCAGCGCGGGGCATCGACGTCGTCTTCGAGGTGATGCCCCAGCTCAAGGCGCTGATGCACACGCTGCCGGGAAACTATCGGCTGAGCGCGCGCGGCGAACCGCCGCCGCCGTTCGATTACCAGTGTCCGCTGCTCAGCCTGCCGCTGGCGCTCGCGACTGACCTCGGCAGCATTCCGTCACAGAC
>DASQRV010000122.1:0-2580 GCA_035642735.1 Steroidobacteraceae bacterium | reverse complement strand
TTCTCGCGGAAGCGCTGCCGCACCGGCGTCAGGGTGTAGACACGCTTGCGCGCCTTGAGGAGAAACGCGCCCGCAGGCAGCGGATAGGTCAAGCCCGGGCGCAGCATCCGCCCGGTGCCCTCGCCGCGGGAGAGGCCGCGGCTCCACGGACTCAAGTAGAGATAGCGTTTGGCCGCCACGACCTCGAAACCGAGCAACACCAGCCATTCGCGCAGCAGCCGCTCCGACAGCACTCGCCGCATGCCCGGCGGAAAACCGCTGCGGCTCCAGCGTGCGCGCATTCCCCACAGGCTCCAGGGACGGAATCCGAGGACGAGCAGCTGCCCCTCGCCCACCAGGACGCGGTCCACCTCGCGCAGCACCGCGTAGGGGTCGGGCGCGAATTCGAGGGTGTGCGGGAGCAGCGCCGCATCGATGCAGTCGCTCGTGACCGGCAACAACGAGGGTCGCGCGATGATGTCGGCACCGCCAGGGAAGGCCCCGGCGGCGATCAGGCTCTGACGGCGCGAACGGCTCGCGGCGAGCAGCTCGCGTGCGTTTCCCCAGGCCCCGACCTGCAGAAGTTCCCAGCCAAAGACATCCTCGAGAGCCTCAGCGAGCAGCTCGGACTCGGCTGCCAGCAGCGCCCGGCCGAGGGGGGATTCCCACCAGGCAGAGAGCGGGGCGTCACGGTCGAGGATGCGTGAAGTGCGAACTGGCACGATAGAAACGCTGGCAATAGTGTGAAATTACCGGTTAAATTCCCGCCTCTGAACCAGTAGCGTCCTGCACCATGAGGACCCGTGCCCCGGCGCGGGGAAAGTAGCACGCCGTCAGAAGGTACGGAACTTGGCGACGCCACCCATCAGACGCCCACCTCGCTCGCTCCTGGTCCCGACGCTCCTCGCACTGGCGGCCTGTGCCCACGCGCCACAGCGCCCCGCGCAGCCGCAGATCCTGAACAGCCCTCCCAGCAGCTTCGTCGCAGCTTCGGGCCAGGCGGCCGTTGCTGACTCGCCCGCGGCGGGAGCGCCCACCGCGGAGCCGGACGGCGCTGCGAGCTCCGCCACGGCCCCACCGGCTGCCGACCCGGTAGCGCCCGTGGCGGCGCCGATCGCGGCCGAGGCGGCCACGCCCGCACAGGCACCGCCTGCACCCGGACCCACTCAGGTCGCGGGCCTCGATCCGGCTCAATACGGCGATCTCTTTGATCGCATGCGCGCCGGATTCCGGCTCGAGGACGGGAGCGAGTACGCAGCCGTCGACCAGCAGCTGCGCTGGTATGCATCGAACCCGGATTATCTGCAGCGTGCGTTCGGCCGCGCGGACCTCTACCTCTATTACATCGTGACCGAGCTCGAGCGGCGCGGCATGCCGTTGGAGCTTGCGCTGCTGCCGGTGGTGGAGAGCGCGTTCGAGCCCTACGCCTACTCGCGCGCCCGCGCTTCGGGCCTGTGGCAGTTCATCCCCGGCACGGGCTCCAAGTACGGCCTGAAGCAGGACTGGTGGTACGACGGCCGCCGCGACATCGTGGAGTCGACGCGCGCGGCGCTCGATTACCTGCAGTCGTTGCACGATGAATTCGGGGGCGACTGGCTGCTCGCCATCGCCGCCTACAACTGCGGCGAGGCGCTGGTTGAGCGCGCGGTGGACATGAACCGCGCCGCCGGGCGCTCGGTGAGCTTCTGGGACCTGTGGCTGCCGCGCGAGACGAAGGCGTACGTGCCGAAGCTTCTCGCCATGAAGCGCCTGGTCCTCGACCCCGAGCGTTACGGACTCGCGTTCAGCCCCATTCCCAACCAGCCGTATTTCGCCCGTGTACCGACGCAGGGGCAGGTCAATCTCAGGATCGCCGCCGAGATCGCCGGCATCAGTCCGGAGGACCTTTACGAGCTGAATCCCGCGTTTCACCGCTGGGCGACCGACCCCACCGGCCCGCACTTCGTGCTGGTGCCGGTGGAAGCGGCGGATGTGTTCGCCGAGAACATCACGCAGCTGACTGCCGATCAGCGGCTCGGCGTTGCTCACTACGCCGTGCACCGCGGCGATTCGCTCGCGAGCGTCGCACTCAAGTTCCACACCTCGGTGATCGAGCTCCGGGAGCTCAATGACATGCCGGTCGGGGGTATCTCGGTCGGCGATGACCTGCGCGTGCCGGGCAAGATGACCGATCTACCCGCCAAGGTGATGCTCGCCGCCGCGCGCGTCGATGGCCGCGTCCGCGTGCGCGGGTCGCGCGCCCATGTGCAGGTCGTGCACCGCGGAGATTCGCTCTGGACCATTGCGCGCCGCACCGGCATGAACGTCAACACCCTCGCGACCTTGAACGGCCTGCAACCCGGTGATGCGTTGCGCGCCGGGCAGCACATCCGGCTCTCGACCGATTCGGGCGGTCGCGTTCACCGCCGCCATGTCGAGTACACGGTGCGTGAGGGTGACACGGTGCCGCTGATCGCACGCCTGTTCCAGTGCAGCGTGCCGCAGCTGCTCGCCTGGAACGGCCTGAGCAGTCACTCACACCTGCGCACCGGCCAGAAGCTGCGCATCCACCTCACGACACGCCACGGCTGAGTCACGCCAGGGCCGCCGGGGCGGTTGCGC
>DASQRV010000121.1:0-14342 GCA_035642735.1 Steroidobacteraceae bacterium | reverse complement strand
AGATGTTTTTCGGAGTCAAAACCCCGGCCCGTTTGCGCAGCAGGACCGGCAGTCACCGTTATATGCTCCGGGCTACCGACCAGACCCGGCAACCAACCTGCTCAACCTCCACGCTAGCGTTCGCTGGCAGCGCTACGACGCCGCTTTGTTCGTCAACAATGCGCTCGATACCTTGCCTACGATTCAACGCACGAACCCCACCGGTCAGGTCACCCAGAGATTCATCGCCGGGACGTTTAGGCCGCGCACGTTCGGCCTCACTGTGAGCTGCCGATACTGAAAGCGAATTCGCGCGCCACCGGACGGTCTGTCTGCCTCGCATGGCCCCAGGAAACGATGTCACTCTGAGCTTCAGCCTACGTTTTGGTCCAATCCTCCAGGCGCAGGCCCTCAATCTGCGCAAACTCTCGTGTATTGTGTGTTACCAAGATCACATCCAGTGCGTGCGCGTGACTTCCGATGAGCGTGTCGAGTGGCCCGACCGGTTTACCCTGCCGCGCCAACGACGCGCGCACTTCCCCGTAACGCATGGCGGCATGATCATCGAATGACGCTATCTCGAGTGCCAAGAGAAACTCGCTCAGCGCACCATGCGCGTCTTTTGGACGGCTGCTC
Source organism: Steroidobacteraceae bacterium (assembly GCA_035642735.1). Taxonomy (GTDB): domain Bacteria; phylum Pseudomonadota; class Gammaproteobacteria; order Steroidobacterales; family Steroidobacteraceae; genus 13-2-20CM-66-19. The sequence goes on along the minus strand of DASQRV010000121.1, from coordinate 13,727 downwards.
TTTTCTGCGCCGAACGCGAGCTCGCCCAAAGTGAGCGATGAGAGTCCAACCTGACCGATCGACTTGCCGCGCAGCTTTTTAAGCGCTACCGGATGCTTCTTGATGATTGCAATGCAAGTGTCGGTGTCGAGCATCCACTTCACGGCAGCGAATCCCGCCGCTCGGCTTCACCGGGCTGCTCGCGATCGCTCATGAAGTCTGACGGGAATTTATCCAGGCTTTCGATCAGAGTGTCCCAGGACTTGGCCTTCGGCAGGAGGACGACTGCATTGCCGACTCGCTTAATGAGCACCTCGTCTCCGGCAAAGCGGAATTCTTTCGGCAAGCGCACAGCCTGGCTGTCGCCGTTCTTGAACAATTTAGCGGTTTTCACAGATCACCTGCCGCTGCATATATATTTAAAGTATATATATATATTAAGCCACGCGTCCATCAACCGGCGCAATTTTCGAGGAGACGTAAAGGAGACAAGGCCTGCTTGGACCGTGCAACTCTTTGATCGCTAAACCTGTTTTAGATCGCGTGCGGAGGGAGGGAAAGCTTATGAGCGTTACGTGGCTCGCGCGGGACTGTACCGTGATTGCGCTTTGTTCGTTCGGTGTCTCCCTCAGCCTCGCTGCTCAAACCGCGGTCCTTGGACTGCCGCCGGCAGCCGCAGAGGCGAAGGCGCGAGACATTGAGGCGAAGATGACCGACGACGAGCGGTTCGGCCTCATCAAGAACCTGATGGTCGTGAACTTCCAGACCAAGAAGCGCGACGAGCGGGTCCCCGCTGAGATTCCGCAGATGGCCGGTTGGGCGCCGGGGGTTCCGCGGTTGGGCGTTCCCGATCTCGTCCTGACGGATGCGAGCCTGGGGATCACCAATCCTGGAAACGGACGCCGCAATCCGGACGGCTCGCCCGATAGCAGCACCGCCTTACCGGCCGGCCTTCTCATGGGATCCACGTTCAACGCGGCACTCGCGCGCCAGGTGGGTGTGGCGCTGGGAGAGGAAGCGCGGCAGCGCGGCTTCAACGTCCACCTGGGTGGTGGCATTAATCTCATGCGCGATGTCCACAACGGACGCAACTTCGAGTACTTCTCGGAGGATCCGTACGTTTCCGGGGTCCTGGGCGCTGAAGTTGTCCAGGGCACCCAATCGACAGGTGTCATGGCGATGTTGAAACACCTGTCCCTTTACGTTCAGGAAACGAACAAGTTCCGCCTCGACGCGCGTATCGACCCAGCTGCGCACCGTGAATCCGACTTGCTGGCGTTTCAGATCGGGATTGAGCGCGGGAATCCGGGTTCCCTGATGTGCGCCTATAACAAGATCAACGGAGCCTACGCCTGCGGCGACGACCCAATGCTCAATGGGGATGTAAAGAACGCTATCGGGTACAAGGGTTTCATCATGTCCGACTGGAAGGCCGTCTACGGCTGGGAGTACGCCCTTAACGGTCTCGACATGCAATCGGGTGCGCAGCTCGACGAACAAGAATGGTTCGACAAACCGCTTCGCCAGGCGATGGCAGAAGGCAAGTTTTCCCACGCGCGTCTGTCCGACATGGTGCGGCGAGTCTTGTATGCCGTCTACGTATCGGGCATCGATCGGTGGAAGGGGCCGCAAGGTGTACCCGATCTGGCTGCTCATCGTGCCTTGGCGCTCGACATTGCGCGCCAAGGGACGGTGTTGCTTAAGAACGACGGCATCCTTCCGCTCGCGCCTGCGGGCAAGAAGGTTATCGCCGTCATCGGCGGCTTCGGGAATCTGGGCACCATACTCGGCGGCGGTGGATCCAGCCTCATGCAGCCCACCGGCGGTACGACGTTGGACGTTCAGCTAGGCGGAGAGGGACCGCTCGCCGGACTGTTCAATCTCAAGCTGATCGCACCCGGACCCGTCGAGGCGCTCAAGAAGGAGTGGCCCGAGGCGGAGGTGATCTACAACGCGGGGAGTTTCCCAGCGCAGGCCGCTCTGCTTGCCAAGCGCGCTGATACCGTGATCCTCAATGGGATCCGCTTCGAAGGCGAAGGCTACGACTTGCCGGATGGGATTCCGCTCTCACATGCTGCGGTGAAGGTATTGCGCCAGCTGAGGGCACTCAACCCGGAGGGAAACCACGTCTTTCAGTGGAACGGCAAGCCAGTGGATGACTGCAACGGCCATGCGTTTAAGAAGGCCGTAGAGCGGGCTGGCCTCGCCCCCTTACGGTGGCATGACCTGCGCCACACATTTGCCTCCTGGGCGCTACAGAGCGGTGTAACGCTCCCTGAATTGAAGGAGCTCGGCAGCTGGAAGAGCTACGACATGGTGCTCAAGTATGCACACCTCGCGCCCGATCATCTGGCCCTAGCGGCTGACAAAGTGGGTACAATTCGGGCACAGCGCAGGATTGGTAGACGCGCACGTGCTTGAAATACAATGGAAAGGGAGGGACTCGAACCCTCGACCCCGGCATTATGAGTGCCGTGCTCTAACCAGCTGAGCTACCTTTCCATGAGGGGGGCGCATTGTCGGGGCGACCACCCCGGAGTGTCAAACCGCTGCCAGGACGGGCTTTCCCGCGGATTCACAGGATTCGCGAGCCCGCCATGGCGCGAAATTCCCGTCCAAATCGCTCGTTCGCGGTGCCGACGTTGATGATCAGCGTCTCGCCCGCAAATTGCACCTGGTCACGCAGTTGCTGCATGACTGCGAGCGTCCGGGCGTTGCCTGTGAATCCCAGTCTGCTCGCGCTGAAGCCGAGCACGTAGAGCGGCGCATCGGGCCGGTAGGTGACGCGCTTGCGCACCAGGTAGGCCTGGCGCAGACCCTCGATCTGCCTGAGCCGCGCGACCAGGGTCTGCAGCACTGCGGCGTCGAGGCCGTGCGGAAGCCACACGTCACCCTCGACGAGGCGCTCGCGCTCGCGCTTTCCTTCCTGTATCTGCCGCGAGCGCTCGACGGCGCGCTGGTGCCAGTGCCGCGCGCTGTCGGTCTGACCGCGGCGCCACCAGTAGTCCCGCAGCAGCTCGCTGCCCGCCATGACGGCATCGAGTTCCTTCTCGATCACGGCTTCCATGAGCGCGACGCCGGCCGCGTCATCCTGCAGCAGCAGCTGGCGGGCCAGCACGAAGCGCGCGGGATCCGAGTTCGGATCGCTGAGCACCAGCGCATGCCGCAGCGCGAGCGCGCGAGCCGCCCCCTCCCCCACTTCCTCCTCGAGATTTGCGCGCTCGATACTCTCGGCTGTCGCGAGCGACGCGTTCGCGGCTCGCTCACGCAGCTCAGCGAGCCTGGCCCGACTCTTCTGGGTATTTTCGTAAGCCTGTTTCCAGGAGTTCTGCACCCGCTCACGCCAGAGCGCATCGAACTCATTGGCGACCGTCGCAGACCGCTCGCCGAGCAGCCGGTCCGCGGTCGCATCGGCAGCGGGCAACGCGATCTGCGCCTCGGCGCCGAGCGCCTGCAGGCGCTCCTTGAGACAGGGATGCGTATCGCTATAGGTCGTTGGTCGCGCCAGTGCCCCGGTCAGCCAGCGCTGCGTGTCCGCCGCGCTCACTTCGGAGGGCGCCGGCGTACTGAAGCCGCTGAAGGGGCCGAAGGCCGGTTGCGCGGTATTTTTAGCCTCCGCATGGATTCCGGGCCAGTAGCGCTCGCTCAGGTAACCCGCCATCACGCTGATGTTGGTCAGCGCCTGCGCAGCGGCCTGCCTCGAGGTGAGCCGCGCCGACGCTGCATCGGCCTCGAACTCGTTGCTGCGTGCCAGCGGGTAGGAGCAGGCGTTGAAGTAAGGAGCATACCAGCGCAGCAAGCCGCGGATCGCGCCCGATCCCCACTGCGGCTTTTTCTCCAGCGCCTGGTCCAGGCGGTACCAGCTCAACCGCAAGCGGTAGATCCAATTGCCGACGCGCGCGTGGCCGCGCGAGAGGTGCCCGAGCTCGTGCGCCAGCACCGCCTCCAGTTGCTCGGCAGACAGGCAGCGCATCAGTGGCAATCCCAGCAACAGGTAGTTGCGGTGCCAGCCGAACACTCCGAGCCGCGGAACCTGCGTGACGGCGGCGTTGAAGTCTGCAGTGACCAACACCCGATGCACCGATGGGGTGTCGAGTCTTGAGCGCAGCCTGTCGAGCAGTGCGAACAGCTGCGGCGCTTCGCTTCTCGTGATCGGCTCGCCTTCGGGGGGCTGCAAGCGCACCCACAGCGCCCGCAGTACGACGAGCAGCAGTGCACCGATCAATATCACGAGCTTCACCGCACCGAACACCCGGGTGGTAATCGCGACCGAGACCGCGAGCAGCACCAGCAGCGCGAGCACCAACAGGAACAAGAAGGTGAAACCGAGCACCGCGAGCGCGTAGACGCGCCAGCGGTAGGCGCGCGGTGAGCTCTGCGCGAGGCGCGCCCAACGCTCCGCGAGGGCTTCGAACTGCGCCTGATCCATGCTCACACGTTGAACCTGAAGTGCATGACGTCGCCCTCCTGGACGACATACTCCTTGCCCTCGAGGCGGAGCTTGCCGGCGTCCTTCGCGCCCGCTTCGCCTTTGCCGGCCAGGTAGTCGGCGAACGCGATCACCTCGGCACGGATGAAGCCACGCTCGAAGTCGGTGTGGATGACGCCGGCTGCCTGCGGGGCAGTCGCGCCGATGCGCACCGTCCAGGCGCGCACCTCCTTGGGTCCGGCGGTGAAGAAAGTCTCGAGCCCGAGCAGGCGGTAAGCCGCGCGGATCACGCGGTTGAGTCCCGGCTCCTTGAGACCGAGCTCGGCGAGGAACTCGGCGCGCTCGCCCTCATCGAGCTGGGCGATCTCGGCCTCGATGGCGGCGCACACCGGCACCACCAGGGTGCCTTCGGCGGCCGCGTGCTGCTCGAGCGCGCTGAGCATCGGGTTGTTGACGAAACCGCGCTCGGCGACGTTAGCAACGTACATCACCGGCTTCGCGGTCAGCAGCTGCAGCTCGCGCAGGTCGCGCCGCTCCTCGTCGGTGAGCGTGAGCGCGCGCACCGGTTTCGCGGCATCGAGCTGCACCTTGACGCGCTCGAAGAGCGCACGGCGGCGGATCGCGTCCTTGTCACCGCTCTTCGCTGCCCGCGTGGCCCGTTCGAGTCCTTTCTCGAGCGTCGCGAGATCCGCGAGCGCCAGCTCGGTATCGACGATCTCGACGTCCGCGATCGGATCCACCCGGCCGGCAACGTGGACCACGTCGCCGCTCTCGAAGCAGCGCACCACGTGAGCGATCGCATCGACCTCGCGGATGTGTGCGAGGAACTGATTGCCGAGACCCTCGCCCTGCGAGGCGCCGGCCACGAGGCCCGCGATGTCGACGAACTCGACGGTGGTCGGCACGACCTTCTCCGGCCGGGCGATCTCTGCGAGCTGTGCCAGGCGCGGATCCGGCACCGGCACCACGCCCACATTCGGATCGATGGTGCAGAACGGATAGTTCTCCGCCGCGATCTGTGCGCGCGTGAGCGCATTGAAAAGAGTGGACTTGCCGACGTTCGGCAGGCCGACGATGCCGCAGCGGATGGGCATGGCGCGGAAAATCCCCCGGCGTCAGGAGTTGGCCGGCGCCGCGGGTGCAGCCGGCACGGGATCGCGACTGTGGAGGCGGTTCATGGCGATCTGCGCACCCTCGGTGAGCAGCACCGGCATCGCATCCGCCGCCGCGCCAATCGCCTCCTCGGTGAGCTGCGCGTCCGCCGCCGTCGGGCGTCCGAGCACGTAGTCGAGCACCTGCGAGCGATCACCCGGGTGGCCGATGCCGATGCGCAGCCGCCAGAACCCATCGCCCATCTGCGCGATCACATCGCGCATGCCGTTGTGGCCGGCGGCTCCGCCGCCCTGACGCAGCCGCACGACGCCGGCCGGAAAGTCCAGCTCGTCGTAGGCGACCAGGATCGACGCGAGCGGCACCTTATAAAAGGAGGCGACGCTGCGCACCGGATCGCCGCTGCGGTTCATGTAGTTCATCGGCTTCAGCAGCCACAGCTCGCCCTCGCCGACGCGTGCGCGTGCGAGTTCCGCCCGGTGGCGCGGCTCGCTGCGAAACAGCGCGCCGTGTCGGCGCGCCAGCTCGTCGACGAACCGGAAGCCGGCGTTGTGCCGCGTGCGCGCGTACTCGGTACCCGGGTTGCCGAGTCCGACGATCAACTTGAGCGGCTCACCTGCCATAGGGATTCACGTCCTGCTTAAACGCCGCCGGCCGCGTTCGGTAGCTTCCGAAGCGGCCGGCGGACGAACTGTGCTGCCGAGTCTGCGGCTATTTCTTGCCGCCCTCCTTCTTGCCGGCAGCGCCTTCCTTCTTCTCCTCGCCTTTCTTGGCCTCTGCCGCGCCCGCAGCCGGCGCGCCCGGCGCAGCACCCGGAGCGCCGGGAGCGGCACCCGGAGCGCCTGCGGGAGCCGCCGCTGCACCCTCGGCGGGTACGGCCGCTGCGGCCTCGGCGGCCACCGGCTCCGGCTCCTCGGCACGCGGTGCGTGGATGGACACCACCGGGGCGTTGCGCTGGGTGAGCTCCGGGATCAAGACGCCCGCGGGCAGCGGAATGTCCGCGAGGAACTTGGTGTCATTCAGGCTCATGCCCGAGAGATCCAGCTCGAGGAACTCCGGCAGATCCTTCGGCAGGCAGCTCACCTCGACATCGGCACGCATGTGCGAGACCACGCCGCCCTGGGTCTTCACGCCAGGGGAGACACTCTCGCCCTTGAAGTGGATCGGGAGGCGAATACGGATGCGCTCGTTCTCGATCACCCGTTGCAGGTCGACGTGCACCACCAGGTTCTTCGCCGGGTGCATCTGCACGTCCTTGACGATGGCTTCGTGCGTGCCCTCGCCGATCTTCAGCCGCACGATCGAGGAATAGAAACGCTCATCGCCGATCATCGTCAGCAGGTTCTGCTGGTCGAGCACCAGCGGCTGTGCGTCCTGGTGGGCGCCGTAGAGGATGGCGGGGACCTTGCCGGCGTGACGCAGGCGGCGGCTCGCACCCTTGCCATGCGCCGCGCGGAGGTCCGCGCCGAAGGTGAATGAAATACGCATTACACAACTCTCCGTTGATTACCTGACCCGGTGCCGGCTCGCGACCAAGCCCGCACCACCAAAACGATCACCCTATGCGCAGGCGGCAAAAGTCACGTCTTTTGCCGCCGGCAACGAGGCACTCTCCGGCAAAAGCGCCGCAGGCGACTTTTGCCCAATCAATCAACATACAGCGAGCTCACCGAACCCTCATCGAGGATGCGGCGGATGGTCTCCGCCAGCAGCTCCGCCACCGACAGCTGGCGGATGCGTCCGGCGGTGCGCGCCGCGGGGCTGAGCGGAATCGTGTCGGTCACCACGAGCTCATCGAGGTGAGACTTCGAGATCCGCTCCGCCGCAGTGCCCGACAGCACCGGGTGGGTGATGTAGGCCACCACCTTCTCGGCGCCCGCCTCCTTCAGTGCCTGTGCGGCCTGGCACAGCGTGCCGGCCGTGTCGACCATGTCGTCGACCAGCATGCAGGTCTTGCCCTCGACCTCGCCGATGATGTTCATCACCTTCGACTCGTTCGGCCGCGGGCGCCGCTTGTCGATGATCGCCAGCTCCGCATCGTCGAGGCGCTTGGCGAAGGCGCGGGCACGCGCCACGCCACCGACGTCGGGCGACACGACGATCAGGTTGCTGTAGCCCTGCTTCCAGGCGTCCCCGAGCAGCACCGGTGAGGCATACACGTTGTCCACCGGAATGTCGAAGAACCCCTGGATCTGATCCGAGTGCAGATCGATCGTCAGCAGGCGATTCACGCCCGCGCTCGAAAGCATGTTGGCGACCAGCTTGGCGGTGATCGCCGAGCGGGTCGCGCGCGGCCGCCGGTCCTGACGCGAGTAGCCGAAGTACGGCACCACCGCGGTGATGCGCGCCGCCGATGCCCGCCGCGCCGCGTCGACCATGACCAACAGCTCCATCAGCGTGTCGTTCGCCGGCGGGCAGGTCGACTGCACGATGAAGACGTCGCGCCCGCGCACGTTCTCCATCAGCTCGACGTTCATCTCGCCGTCGCTGAAGCGCCCGACGTACGCGCGCCCGAGCGGTATCTGCAGGCTGCGCGCAATGTCCTGTGACAACGCCGGAGTGGCATTGCCTGCAAACAGCGCCAGTGTGTCGCTCGTGCCCATAAGCCTGCTAGCCGCGCGCTCGTTACCTGCCACTTCCGCCTGCGAACTGGCTGGGGTGGAAGGATTCGAACCTCCGAATGGCGGGATCAAAACCCGCTGCCTTACCACTTGGCGACACCCCAGCACTCTTGCCCGTGCGGAAACCAGTGCGGGCGCGAATCTTACTGCGGCTTCAAGTCCGCCGCCCGCGTTGCCGGAGCTTCTCGTGCACCGGCGAAGTGTCGAGTCCGCGCGCGACGAAGCTCATCCAGCGGTCGGGCACCCGCGCCGCGAGCCGTTCGGCATCCGCCGCGCTGCTGCGCGAGGTGAAGACGCACGAGCCGGTCCCGGTCAGCCGCGCACTGCCCTCGCGGGCGAGCCAGTCGAGCGCCTCCGCGACCTCAGGCGAACGGGCGCGCACCACCGGCTCGCAGTCGTTGCGGCCACCCGACTGAAAAAAGGCGCGTATTGTGATGAGGGGTGAATTTCGTGTCAATTCAGGACTCTGGAACACCTCCCGGGTGCTGAGGGCGACCCCGGGATAAATGATGACGTACCAGGCCGCCGGCACCTGCACCGGGGTCAGGCGCTCCCCGACGCCCTCAGCCCATGCCGAGGAACCTTGAATAAAAACAGGCACATCCGCACCGAGCGGGAGGGCGAGCCGCGCGAGATCCTCGAGGCTCAGGCGGCAGCCCCACAGCTCGTTCAGTGCCAGGAGCGTGGTGGCGGCATCGGAGCTTCCCCCGCCGAGGCCCGCCCCCTGCGGAATACGCTTGTGGACCCGCAGGTCCGCCCCGAGCGGGGTGCCCGTCTGCCGCTGCAGCGCCAGTGCCGCCCGCAAGCTCAGATCGGCCTCCGCTGCCACGTTGGCGGGACCGGCGGGCCGCTCGATCCGACCATCCGCGCGCACCGCGATCGTGATCGTGTCGCACAGGTCGATCAGCTGGAAGAGCGTCTGCAGCTCGTGATAGCCGTCGGCACGGCGACCGGTCACGTGCAGGAAGAGATTGAGCTTGGCGGGTGCTGGCCATTCGGTGCGGGGCAGATCAGGAGCGCGACTCATCTCGGCCGCAGCTCGACTCAAATCTGCCAGCCATCCACGAGCAGCCGGACGCGCACCGCATCCCGCTGCAGGGTCAGCCGCGCGGGCAACGCTCCGCCGCCCGCGGACTCGTAACTCTGATACTCCACGTGCCATCCGCCCTGAGTGAGTGCCGAGAGGCGCTGCTGCGCCGGATCGAGAGACTCGGTCGCGGGCTGCGCCGGATCCGGGACACCGAGCACCCAGTAGCGCAGCGACGCCAGAGGTGGATCGAAACCGAGCCGGGCGGCGAGCTCGGCGTGGGCCGCCGCGCTCTCGATGTGCTCGCCACGGGAGGTGACGACGGTCAGCTCATCGCCCGTGGCGGTCAACTGCGCACCGCCGACACCGAGTGGGCCCCCGAGTGTTACCTCGGAGCGCGCACCGTCCTGCGTCCAATGGAGGCTCGCGTTGAAGCCCTCGCCGCCGGCGGCCACCGCGACGCGGCCGTGCAGCTGAAAGTGCTCGAGCGACTGTAGCTGCGGCCGCCGCGTCTCCCAGCTCGCTCCCGGCGGCGGCGGCGGCGGCAGTGTGCGACAGCCGGCGAGCACGGCGAGGGCCGCCGCGCCGAGCCGCACTCCGCTAATGCGCATCCGAAATGAGCCGCTTGATGGTCGCCTTGAGTGGTTTGGAATCCGGTTCGCGGGCAAGCGCCGCGGCCCACACGCGGCGGGCTTCGGCCTGCTGCCCGCTCACCCACAGGGCCTCGCCCCAGTGAGAAGCGATCTCGGGGTCGTGACCGAGCGAGTAGGCGTGCGCCAAGGTGGTGGCGGCGCCCCGGGCATCGCCCTGACGAAACTGCACCCAGCCGAGACTGTCGATTGCCGCCGGGTTGTCGGGCATCACGGTCAGCGCGTGGCGGATCAGCGTCTCGGCGTGACTGAGGTCGAGGGTGTGATCGGCGAGCGTGTAGCCGAGCGCGTTCTGGAGCGTTGGATCATCGGGCCGCTCGCTCAGCATGTGCTCGAGTGCCTCCACCGATTCGTGGACGTGTCCGGCCTGCTCGAGGATCACCGCGCGGTCGTATTCGATGGAGGGATGCTGCGGGTGGCGCTCGAGTGCGGCCGACAGCAGCGCGAGCCCTGCGTCCGCCTCGCCGTGATCTGCCAGCAGGCGCGCCTTGGCGAGGGTCAGATCGAGCTCGTCCTCGGGGTGCTCGGCCGCATAGTCATCGAGCAGCGCCAGCGCCTCGGTGCGCGCGCTGCGGTCGAGGAGCAGCGCTGCCGCCCGCGAGCGGGCCGGGATCGCCACCGAGGAGTCGTACAGCCGGCGGTAGGCAGCGATCGCCCCTTCGGGGTCACCGTCGCGTGCCGCGATGTCTGCGAGGTAAAGCTGTGCGGCGTCGTTGCCTTCACCGGTGGCGAGGAGTTCGGTGAAGCGCTGGCGCGCTTCCTTCATGTCACCGGAATTGAACGCCAGCAGCGCCAGGCGCCGATTGACCTCCGCCTGCGGCGCGCCGCCGGCGCGCAGCAGCTCGAGCTGCTGATGCGCTTCTTCGCTGCGATCGAGCGAGGCGAGGATTTCCGCGAGCTCGAAACCGCCGCGGGTCGCATCGTCGGCCTGCGCACGGCGGGCGGTTGCCACCGCCTGCGGTGCGTCCCCGCGCATGACATAACCACGCGCCAGCACGCGCAGTGCCGCCAGGTCCTTCGGATCGAGCTGCAACGCGCGCTGCGCGTAGCCCTGCGCCCGCTGGCCATCGTAGGCGGCGAGTGCCAGCTCACCGAGCAGCGTGAAGGTGTCGGGCGAGCTCGCGGTCGGCTCGAGCGCACCGCTCATCGCCGTGAGCACGGCGGGCGCGTCCGATTCCTCGAGCAGGAGCGCCGTGAGCTCGCTCATGCTCCTCGACGCGCGCTGCTGCGGCGTATGCGTGCGCCCGGGGAGAGGCACTCCCGGTGACGGTGCGCCGGGCACCGGTGAGGCCTGCGGTGCGGTGGCGGAGCCGGCTTCCAGCTGCTCCTCCGCGCGCCAGAAGTCATTGATGGCGGAGCGGGCGTCCGCCGTGCGGTAGAGCTTCAGCGCGACGGCGGCATAGAGCGCATTCGCTTCGCGATCGTTCGGTGCGAGCGATCGCCAGCGGGTCGCCGCTGTCCAGGCCGCGGGCAGATGCTCGCAGGCCATGGCCACCTGGGTCGCGCGGCGCGCGAGCTGCGCATCGCCGTCGGCCGCGGCCCGCGCATAGTTCTCGGAGGCGCCGCGGCAATCTCCCCGCTTGAGATCGGCCTCGGCGATGACGGTAAGCGCCGTGGCCTCGTGGTGCGGCGTGGCCGCCGGCTTCGGCGCGGGCGGGCTGGCGCAACCACCCAGCAGCCCCGCCGCCGCGAGCCCCAACGCAACCAGACCGCCCGAAAGGCTGGAATTCCTGCAGTTCATCCTCGACACCTTATCACTATAGGGGGTCCGCGAGCCCCCCGCATTGCGCAACTTGTCACATGGCACACACATCCCGGAAAATGCCGCGCCCGCGGTTGACTTAGCGCAGGCGGCGCTTGGGCCGGTACGGGACCCCGGCACCCCGGCGCGGCCGGGCCGCCAGATCCAACGCCATGAAGGACTCCATCCGCCAGCGCCTGCAGAGACTCGCCGATCGCTACGAGGAGCTCGAGCGGCTGCTCGCGAGCGAAGAGGTCGCCGGCGGCTCGCGGCAGTTCCGTGAGTTGTCGGTCGAATATGCGCGGCTGCAGCCGCTCGCCGCGCACCTGCAGCGCTACCAGGGACTCGAGCGTGATCAGCAGGCGGCGCGCGAGCTGCAGGCGGATGCCGATGCCGGCATGCGCGCTCTCGGCAGCGAGGAACTCGCGCGGCTGACGCGCGAGCTCGACTCCGAAGAGCTCGAGCTGCGCCAGCTGCTGCTGCCCAGGGATCCGCGCGATGAGCGCAGCATCTTCCTCGAGGTGCGGGCCGGAACCGGTGGCGACGAGGCCGCGATCTTCGCCGGAGATCTCTACCGCATGTACGCGCGCTATGCCGAATCCAAGGGCTTCAGCGCGGAGGTGCTGAGCGAGAGCCCGGGGGAGCACGGTGGCTATCGCGAGATCATCAGCCGCATCGCCGGCAAGGGGGCGTTCTCGCGGCTGAAGTTCGAGTCCGGTACGCACCGCGTGCAGCGCGTGCCCGCCACCGAAGCGCAGGGGCGCATCCACACCTCGGCGTGCACCGTGGCGATCCTCCCCGAGCTCGATGAGGTCGACGAGGTCGAGATCAACCCTGCGGATCTGCGCATCGACACCTACCGCTCCTCGGGCGCCGGCGGCCAACATGTCAACAAGACCGATTCCGCGGTCCGCATCACGCACCTGCCGAGTGGCATCGTGGTGGAATGTCAGGATGAGCGTTCACAGCACAAGAACCGCGCGCGCGCGATGGCGCTCCTGCGGGCACGGCTGCTGGCGGCCGAGCAGGAGAAACAACAGAGTGAACAGGCACAGTCGCGGCGCCTGCAGGTGGGAAGCGGCGATCGTTCCGAGCGCATCCGCACCTACAACTTTCCGCAGGGACGCGTGACCGACCATCGCATCAACCTGACGCTCTACCGCCTGGCGCAGATCATGGACGGCGACCTCGATGAGTTGATCGGCGCGCTGCAACAGGAGTACCAGGCGGAGCTGCTGGCGGAGGAGGCATGAGTGCGCCGCTCCCGGAGCTGAGCGTCGAGAGTGTCACCGGCATCGATGTCTCGCTGCCGGTGGCGGGCCCGGGAGCGCGCTCGTATGCCTTCATCATCGACTGGCACATCCGTGCCGCGCTCGCCCTCGCCTGGTACGTGGTGGCGACGCTCATCTACAACGGCGGTTTCTCTCTCGGCCCGCCGGCGACGTTTGCCGGCGCCTGGTTCGGCGCGATCCTGCTGCCCGCGCTGGCGATCTACTTCCTCTACCACCCGGTGCTCGAGATCCTGCTGCGCGGTCGCACCCCGGGCAAACGCAGCGTCGGTATCCGCATCGTGACGCGCGCCGGCGGTCCGCCGGGTGCCGGGGCACTGCTGGTGCGCAACCTCTTCAGGCTGATTGACAGCCTGCCCGTGGCGTACGGAGTCGGGCTTACGCTCATGGTGCTGACGCGCGAGAGCCTGCGCTGCGGTGACATGGCGGCCGGCACGCTGCTCACCTACGAGCGTCCCGTCGCCGATGCGGAACTGCTGCAGAGCGCCGCGCAACGGCTCGGCAGGCTCGACACCGTCGGCGCGGAGATCGCCGCCGACCTGCTCGGGCGCTGGTCGAGCCTCGTGCCGGAGGCGCGCATCCGGCTGGCCCGGCAGCTGCTGCAGCGCTACCTCGGAGCCGAAGCCGATCTGAGCGAGGCCGATGAGCTCGAGTGGCGCTCGCGGCTCGAGCGCCTCGCGCGCCGCGCGGATGGCAGCTAGCGCCAGGGCCGCCGCGCGGGACCAGGCGCTCGCGGCCGCGCTGCTCGCACGCGCGGCCGACTGGCAGGCAGCCGATGCACGCGCGCGGAGATTCGCCCACGGCCGCAGCGATGACGCCGGCGACGCCGCACGCCTCGCGGATGACTATCGACTGCTGGCGCACGACCTGGCGCGGGCGCG
>DASQRV010000120.1:0-2043 GCA_035642735.1 Steroidobacteraceae bacterium | reverse complement strand
AGGTGCTGCACCGGCAGCTCGAGCTGGCGGTGGCCGAGAAACTTCGTGAGCCAGCGGCTCACCCAGTTGCTCACGATGACCCCGGCGACCAGGATCAGCAGCGCCGCGAGCAGCCGTGGACCGAAGCCGATCGCCAGGTCGATGAGGGTGTCTTTCGCGTGGCTGATCGTCGCCGCCTGATCGTTCATCGCGGGTGCCTCCCGGACCCCGCGAGGAGTTTAGCAAGGTGCCGACAGGGCCAGCATGGGCACGACGCGCACCCCGCCCGCCGGCTACCCGGGCGGGGCTGCGCTCATCACTGCCGAGGCCTCAGGTATCGCGGTCGATCCAGCGCGGATGCTTGCGCACCGGCCCGGTGAATGCGGGCCGTGGGCGCTCTCGTGTACCCGCTGCCTGCCGCTCGTGCGGCTCCTGCGGCAGGGGGGTGGCCGGTTGTTCGAGGGCACCGCTGCCGGCAGCGGGCGCGCGCCGGCGCGCGCGCGAGCGACCGAGAACCCATTGATTGTTGTAAATGCTCATGAGGCGAGACCCTAGACCCGCGACCGACCGACCAGGAACGTGATAACCGCGCCGATGAGGAACACGACGAACAGGATCTTGGCGATGCCGGCGGCGCCGGCCGCGATGCCACCAAAACCGAGCACCGCGGCGATGATCGCGATGACGAAGAAGACGACGGCATAGTGCAGCATGGTTCCCTCCGCCTGCGCGGACCCGCTTCGTTGAAGGATGGTGGGCACTTTGGGCGTTCGCGCCGGCGTTGGCACGGGGTGAGAGACTGAAGCGCGTGTAGGATGTCGGCTACGCCGTCGCGTGACAGCGACGGCGGAACGCGAATATTCTCATGGACGATGATTGACTGCCGCGCCAGCCTCCGCCATACGTGAGGCCGCGTACGCAGTTTGCGCTGCAGCATTGACGGTAGCCCGGTGATCTCCGGGGAGCTGAGAGCCATGAACGCCACGATCGACAGCGGTATCACACGCATCACCTCGCAGCATTCGGTCGCCACGACCATCGAGCGGCTCGAGTCGCTCCTGAAGGAGCGCGGGGTGATGGTCTTCGCGCGCATCGATTTCAGCGGTGACGCCGCGCGGGCGGGCCTGACGATGCTTCCCGAGCAGATGTTGATCTTCGGCAATCCGAAAGCCGGCACGCCCCTCATGCAGAGCGTACCGGCCGCGGGACTCGACCTGCCGCTGAAGGCGCTCGTGTGGCAGGACGCGAGCGGGCAGACGCAGGTGGCCTACAACGATCCGCAGTACATCATCCGCCGTCACGGCCTCGCTGCGGCATTCGCCGCGAACCTCGCCGCGGTCGTGCCGCTCATCGAGCGCGCAGCGCGCGACTAGCCGCCGGCCCGACGGGCGAGACGCATCGCCCCGGGCGGCGCGGTCTCTCTCAGCCGCCCTTTCCCAAGGGCTTGTAACTGAACTTCTGCCCGCCGACCGAGACCCCGGCCATCGCGCCGCCCTTCACGATGACGAAGGTTGCCATGCCCCGGTAATACTTCCCGGCGGTGGTCGCGTCCTTCTGCCCTCCGCTCGCCCCGGCGCTGGCACCGGTCGTCCCGGCGCTCGCTCCGGCCGCCGCCGTGACGGCGACCGCGGTCGCGTCCGCTCCGAACTCGAAGCTGCCATTGGTGAATTCATCGAATGCGCGCTGATCCTCGAAGAAGATGATCTGCCGGAAACCCTCGCCGCCGATCTGGAACCCGATGTTCACCTGGGTCATGGACACATCGCCGACGTGCGCCCCCTTGCGGTATACCCGGCCGTTGCCGTGCGCGCCGCCGACGATGAAACCGCCCTTGCCAATGCCCGGAAAAACGGCGTAGCCGTAGGAGTTGTTAAAGAAGTGCTGGCTGGCTCCGGCCTCCTTGAAAAGCTGAATGGTATCGGTGTAGTCGTCCGCCCAACTCGCCGCGGCGCACAGCAGCAGCACGGCACCGGCGAAAAAACCAACACTGCGCTTCATGATGCTCTCCCGGTTAGTCCTACGTAAACCTGCGCGCATTCTAATCTCCTTCGCTTGCGCTGCGGC
>DASQRV010000119.1:0-3833 GCA_035642735.1 Steroidobacteraceae bacterium | reverse complement strand
ACAGCTCGATGTTCGGTGCACCGATCTGCACCGCAAACTCGAGCCACTCCTCGATGGCGAGATCCGGGTCGGCATCGCGCCGCTCGCGCGGGGTCAGCTCCTGGAGCGCCGCGGTCAGGATGCTGAGCTTCATCGGCCGCGACGTGAAGGCCGCCACCGCGCGCTGCGCTTTCCCGGAACTCTCCCGCTCCATCGTCATGCCGTGCTCTCGATCGGATTTCAGCGCCGAGAAGCGGCCGCCGGATTGGCCGCGGTGCCATCATACGCGACCTTCTCGTTGCGGAACGTCACGGCGAAGAGCACGAAAATCACCGCGGCGAAGGCCGCCGGGTACAGCCAGATGGACCGCCAGTCGTGCACGCCGCCGGACGCGTAGCGATCGTCGATGAGGCCGGCCACCGAGAACCCGATCAGCATGCCGAGCCCATAGGTCGCGAGCGTGATCAGGCCCTGCGCCGCCGCCTTGTGCCGCGCGCCGGCCTTGGAGTCGGTGTAGATCTGGCCGGAGACGAAGAAGAAGTCGTAACACACCCCATGCAGCGCAATACCGACGATCAGCATGAAGGCGAGCTCGCCGGCATTGCCGAAGGCGAACAGCACGTAGCGACAGGCCCAGGCGAGCATGCCGATGAGCAGCGTCGTCTTCATGCCGAAGCTCCGCAGGAACAGCGGAATCGCGAGCATGAACAGCACCTCGGACATCTGGCCGATGGTCTGCTTGCCGGTCGCGTTGGCAACGTGAATCTCGGTCAGGAACTGATTGGCGTTCTGGTAGTAGAACGCCAGCGGGATGCAGATCAGGATCGAGGCAGCGAAGAACACCGCGAAGTTCCGGTCGCGCAGCAGTACCAGCGCATCGAGTCCGAGCAGCTGCGAGAGGCGCACTGGACCCGCGGAGCGCGGCTGTGGCGGCGTGCGCGGCAGCGTGAAGCTGTAGAGCCCCAGGGCAAAGGACGCCAGCGAACACATGAGGAAGGTGTTACGCAGCAGGCCCTGGCTGATGCCGGCGCGCGAATCCCAGGCGAACAGGTAACTGATCACGAGCCCCGCAACGATCCAGCCGATCGTGCCCCACACGCGCACGCCGGCGAAGTGTCGCGCGGGCTCGGCCATCTGACGGAACGAGATGGCATTCACCAGCGCCAGCGTCGGCATGTACAGGATCATGTAGGCGAGCACGTACGGGTAAAACGCGCCGAAGTCCCGCGCGCCGAACAGCCCGTACATGAGCATGCCGCCCGCGATGTGCAGGGCACCGAGCAACCGCTCGGCGTTGACGTAGCGGTCGGCGATGAGCCCGACGATGAAGGGCGCGACGATCGCGCCCCAGGACTGGGTCGAATAGGCGAGCCCGGTCTGCACACCGCTCGCCTGCAGGTTGGCCGCGAGGTAGCTTCCCAGGGTGACGAACCAGCCGCCCCAGATGAAGAACTGCAGGAACATCATCACGGAGAGCCGCAATCGGATGGTGCCGCTCACTCGCTTTCCCCGCGACCTACAGGCTCCGCCACAGCGATCCGGCGCGCGAGCTGGCCACGGCCTGTGCGACGAAGCGCAGCCCGCGCAGGCCCTCGTGCACGCCCGGGTAGTCGCGCACCGGCGGCTCGCCGAGCGCGACCCGCCGCACATCCTGCATGAAGGCGCGATAGATGTTGGCGAACGCCTCCAGATAGCCTTCCGGATGCCCGGGTGGCAGGCGCGTCGCCGCCCGCGCGGTGGCGCCCATGTAGGCGTGTCCCGTCCGCCAACGTTCCCAGGGGCGGCCAGCGGGTTTGAACAGGAGCGTATTCGGCTCTTCCTGCTGCCATTCGAGCGCCGCCTGCGATCCGTACACGCGCATCGACAGGTGGTTCTCCTCGCCGCAGGCGACTTGTGAGCAGATGAGGGTTCCCTTCGCTCCGCCTTCGACGCGCAGCATCATGTGCGCGTCATCGTCGAGCCTCCTTCCTGCCACGAAGGAGCTCAGGTCGGCGCATACCGCCTCGATCCGGCGACCGGTGACGTATTCAAGAAGATTCGCGGCGTGGGTGCCGATGTCGGCGACGCAGCCGCCGAGCCCGGCGCGCGCCGGGTCGGTTCTCCAGGCCGCCTGCTTGTTGCCGCGGCGCTCGAGCGGCTCCATCAGCCAGTCCTGCGTGTACTCGATGAGACACAAGCGGATCTCGCCCAGGCGTCCGTCACCCACCATCTCCCGCGCCTGGCGGACCGCGGGATAGCCCGTGTAGGGATGCGTGAGCGCGAACAGCGTCGGGCCGGCTTCGACGAGCCGCACCAGCTCCTCGCCTTCGGCGACGCTGAGGGCGAGCGGCTTGTCGCAGATGACGTGGATGTCCGCCTCGAGGAAGGTTCGCGCGACCGGATAGTGCAGATCATTCGGCGTCGCAATGATTACGAAGTCGATGCCATTCGCGTCCGCCGCCTCGGCCGCCGCCATTTCCTGATACGACGCGTAGCTGCGTGCGAGGAACCACTCGGCGGCACTCTCGCGTGCAATGTGTGGATCGGACGACATCGCCCCCGCGACCACCTCGGCCTGACCGTCGAGCTCCGCCGCGATGCGGTGTACGGCGCCGATGAATGCGCCACGACCGCCGCCCACGATCCCGGCGCGCAGGCGCCGCGCCGGCGGGGGGATGGCGTTGCTGCTCATGCGGCGCTGCCGGCCGGCCAGCGCAGCGCGTGGCCGGTCCTGCGCTCGAAGAGCTCGACGTCCTCGAGCGTGTCGAGGTCGACGATGAAGCGCTGACTCTCGGTGTCGAAGTGGTGTACCGCACGCGGATTGGCCGAACGCCATTGCCGGCAACCGACGTCGCCCTCGCCCGCCAGGATCTGCTCACGGACCGCAGCGGAAAAAATGACCGGGTTGCCCGGCTGGCCGGCGACACGCGGAGCCACGACGGCAGTCCCCTCGGGACGTTTCTTGAATGCGCCGATCACCGAGGTGATGTCCTGCTCGCTGATGAGCGGCTGATCCGCGAGGGCGATGAGCACGGCATCGAGGTTGGGATTGAGCGCGGCGAGACCGAGCCGTTGCGATGACACCTGGCCGTCATCGGGGCGCGGGTTGTGCACCACCGTGAGGGGAAAGTGCTCGATCACGGGGAGGATCTGCTGCGCATGATGTCCGAGAACGATGACCAGCTCGTCGACGCCGGCGTCCGACAACGCGATCAGCTGGCGCAGCACGAGTGGCACGCCACCGAGCTCGAGCAGTGCCTTGGGTCGGCCCCCCATGCGCCGGCCCGCACCCGCGGCCAGCAGCACGCCACCGATCGTCATGCGGCTGTAGAGACCACTCGCGCCCTTGAGAAGACAGCCCATGTCAGTGGCCGCAGCACCCGGTCGGCGTTGCCGTTGCAACATCGGGCGTGGCATGCACGGCGCGCCGCGCGGTAACCACCGCCGCGAGCACCGACAGCGCGATCTCCTCCGGCGTCTGCGCGCCGATCGGCTGCCCCGCGGGCGCGACAATCGCGCTCACCGCCTGCGGATCGCAATTCGCGGCGAGCAGCGCCTCCCGCAGCGCCGCCGCCTTGCGGGCGCTCGCCACTAGCCATACTTTCGCCGCCTGCAACGACAGCGCCACGCGCAGTCCCGGCAGGTCGCGACGTCCCTGGGTTGCCACGACGACCCAGCTGCCCGCGGCCACCTGGCCGGCAACCGTTGACGGCTCGTCGCTGTCGATCAGCTGGCTTGCGTCCGCGAAGCGCTGCGGGTCGGCCCCGCGCGCGATCACGGTGACCGGCAGCCCCACGCGGGGTGCGAGCCCGGCGAGCGCGACGGCAACGGGCGAATCGCCGATCACCACCAGCCGGGTCGGCGGCAGGATCGGA
>DASQRV010000118.1:0-2538 GCA_035642735.1 Steroidobacteraceae bacterium | reverse complement strand
AGGTGCTGGACGCGGAAGGCTCGGCGGCGGTGATCGAGCGCGTGCGGCCCCAGATCCTCGAGCTGTGTCGCCGCTTCCCCGTCTACGGACCCTAGCGCACACCAGGGCGGTCACGCCGCATGCACTGCCCGTTCTGCGGCCATGAGGAGACCAAGGTGAACGACTCGCGCCTCGCCGGCGAGGGGCGGCAGATTCGCCGCCGCCGCGAGTGCCTCAAGTGCGGCGAGCGCTTCACGACCTTCGAGACCGCGGAGCTCGTCATGCCGCTCGTCATCAAAGGCGATCGCGGACGCGAGGCATTCGATGAGGGGAAGCTCCGTGCCGGCATGGAGAAGGCGCTGGAGAAGCGCCCGGTGCCGCGCGAGCAGATCGACGAGGCCGTGAGCCGCATCGTGCACCGCGTGCGCAGCCTCGGGGATCGCGAAGTCTCGGCACGCGCCATCGGTGAGCTGGTGATGGAGGAGCTGCGGCACCTCGATGAGGTCGCGTACGTGCGCTTCGCTTCCGTCTACCGGCACTTCGAGGACGTCGAGGCGTTCCACGAGGAGATCGAGCGGCTGCGCAGCGCGCGTGCCCAGGCGCCCCCGCAGCCGCAGGCTGCACGCGCCGGGCGGCACAAGCGCGCCAGCCCGCGCGCGGTGAGCCGCGACCAGCTGCCGCTGCTGCCAGGGGACCCCGCGGCGAACGATGCCGGGCCCGGGGCGGACGGGAAGAAATGATCTCCGACTTCGACCGCTTCGCCATGCAGCGTGCGCTGACGCTCGCCGCCCGCGGCCTGGAAACCACCGATCCGAACCCGCGCGTCGGTTGCGTGATCGCCCAGGACGGACGCATCGTTGGCGAGGGCTGGCACGAGCGGGCCGGCGAGGCGCACGCCGAGATAGCCGCGCTGCGCGCGGCCGGCAGCCGCGCAGCGGGCGCATCGGTGTACGTCACGCTCGAACCCTGCAGCCACTACGGCCGCACCCCGCCGTGCGTCGACGCACTCACCGAGGCGCAGGTGGCGCGGGTCGTGTATGCCGCACCCGATCCCAACCCGCTCGTCAACGGCCGCGGTGCCGCGGCGCTGCGCGCCGCCGGCATCGTGGTGGAAGGGGGATTGTTCGAGCAGGAAGCCACCGAGCTCAATGCCGGCTTCGTTCGGCGCATGCAGTACGGACGGCCGCTGATCCGCGTGAAGCTCGCGATGAGCCTCGACGGCCGCACTGCGCTCGCCAACGGCGAAAGCCGCTGGATCACCGGCGAGGAAGCGCGGCGTGACGTGCACCAGTGGCGCGCTCGCAGCTCCGCCGTGCTCACGGGCATCGGCACGGTGCTGGCGGATGACCCGCGGCTCGATGTGCGGCTGCCGCAGGGGGCCGGCTCCGCGCCCCGGCGTCAGCCGCTGCGCGTGGTACTCGATACGCAGCTGCGCACACCGCCGCAGGCGCGGCTCTTCGGCGGCGGCGAAGTACTGATCCTCGCTGCGCTCTCTGGCGCCGACGATGCGCGCGCGGCAGCGCTCACGGCGCGCGGCGCCCATGTCGAGTCGCTGCCCGCCACCGCCGACCGCCTCGACCTGCCGGCCGTGCTCGATCGCCTCGGGGAGCTGGAGCTGAATGAGGTGTTGGTCGAGGCCGGCGCCACGCTCGCCGGGGAGTTCCTGCGCCAGTCACTCGCCGATGAGCTGTTGCTGTATATCGGTCCGCGACTGCTCGGCCCCACCGCGCGGGCGCTGGTCGACCTGCCGGCGCTGCCGGGACTGGCGCAGGCGCCGACCTTTACGCTGTTCGAGATGCAGCAGATCGGCGAGGATCTGCGACTGCGATTGCGGCCGCGCGGCGCAGGACAGGGCTGAAGGGGGTGCAGCAGGTGTTTACCGGGATCGTGCAGGACGTGGGCCGTGTGCTCTCGCGCGAGGGACGCGGCGGCGACCTGCGCCTCACCATCGGCTATGAGCAGCTGGATCTTTCCGGCGCACGCGTCGGCGACAGCGTGTGCGTCCAGGGATGCTGCCTCACCGCCATCGAGCTCGAGGGCAAGACATTCGCTGCCGACGTATCGCGCGAGACGCTCGCGCTCACGACGCTCGGTGATCTCGCGCCCGGCACCCCCGTGAATCTCGAGCCGGCATTGCGCGCCGGCGAGCCGCTCGGCGGGCACCTGGTCTCGGGTCACATCGACGGCGTGGCCCGCGTGACCGACGTGGAGAGCGAAGCGCGCTCGCAGCGGCTAACGATCGCGGCGCCCGCGGCGCTCGCGCGCTACCTGGCGCCGAAGGGCTCGGTCGCGGTCGATGGCGTGAGCCTCACGATCAATTCGGTCGAAGGCGCGAGCTTCGGTGTGAACATCATCCCGCATACCCAGCGGGCGACGACCCTCGGGCAGCTTGCCGTCGGCGCGCGCGTGAATCTCGAGGTCGACCAGATCGCGCGCTATATCTACCGGCTTATGTTGCCCTACAGCATCTTCCAGAACGACCGCGAAGAGACCTGATTTACGAGTCAATTGACAACCTCGGCGAGCTTCTTCCCGCATCTCGAGCACCTCATCCGCAGC
>DASQRV010000117.1:0-2443 GCA_035642735.1 Steroidobacteraceae bacterium | reverse complement strand
TGCGGGCCCGCGGCATCGCGTTGTGCTTTGCCGAGATGAAGGATCCGGTCAAGGACAAACTGCGTCGCTTCGGTCTGTTTGCGCGTTTCGAGCCGCGTTTGTTCGCAACGATCGATGAGGCGGTCAGTGCCTACCTCGATGCCCATCCGCACGAGCACGAGCTATGGCGGGCGACCCGACGCGGGCCGTCCGGTCGCCCGTGAGCGCACAATCGCCTCGGCGAGATAGTCGAGGTCCGCGCCGGGCCCGGCGAGCGCCCGCCGCTCGGTGACGGAGGTCTCCACGTGCGGGTCGCTCGCTCCAGCGCGTCGCGCTGCTGCCAGGGCGAGCTCGCGCGAGACGCGCCGCGCCTCCTCGATCGCAGCCTGCGCATCAGCGTAGTCGCGGTTGCCGGCAGGATCGTGCACGCGAAACAGATTGAGCGCAGGCTGGTTCACGAGCACCTCGGAGGTCTCCGAGACCACACCGGCTACGGCGCCGACGGCGTTGCACACGGCCGCGTGCTCGGGAACCGTGAGCCGTGCGGAAAGGCGCCGCGCGACTTCGGGATAGTACGCGGCCGCCGGCGCTCCGATGGCAACCAGCGGCGTCGCGAGGCGCATGCCTGCATCCACCAGCCCCGAAAACGCACGACCCGCCACGGTGTCCTCGATGAGCCGGCCGAGCGGCCCCCAGCGACCATGATGTGGTTCGATGCCCGGATCGTGGGCGAGCGCGGATTCGAGCACAACACGCGTGGCCTCGCGCACGACGTGTTGATAGGCGCGCTCGGCGAATGCTTCGGGGGTGTCCGCCTGCCCCCTCCCGCGCACATTGCGCTCCTCGGTCGCGAGCACCACTGCGCCGAGACGCGCCGCCTCCACGCTCCAGTCGTGCTGACGGCCGAGCACGTGCAGGGCATCGCTCGGGGTGAATCCGGCGAGCGTCGCGAGCCCCCGATCGACCAGTCGGCGAACCGCCTCGGCGCCCACGCCGGTGCGCGCAACCTCCGCGAGCGGCCGCGGCGAGGCGCTGAGTGCCTCCCACACGCGTTGCTCGAGCCGGTCGAGACGCACGTGAGGATCGCGCCCCGGGTTGCGCCACGCGAAGCGCGGGGCGAAAGGCGGCAGGCGCTCGCTGCCCGCGAGCTTGCGCAGCTCAGCGAGGACCTCCGGGAATCGCGTCGCGAGCAGGCTCAGGGGCATGGCGCGGCGCGGACCGACACGCAGGTGTGCGTCGCGGTCGAAGAACACGTCGCTGTCGCCGCCAAGGCCGCAGGTATGTACGTCGATGGCCTTCACCATGGTGCGCCAGCCGCCCAGCACCGCCCCCTCGGGCCGCACGATCGGCCGGCCGCCAGCCACGATGGCGACATCGGTCGTCGTGCCGCCCATGTCCGCAACCGCAAAGTCCTGGAGATCACTCAGGAAGCCGGCACCCACGACGCTCGCCGCCGGGCCCGAGAGCACCGTCTCCACCGGGTACTCGAGCGCGACTTGCGCGCGTATCAGCGTGCCGTCACCCCGGACGACCATGACGGGCGCGGACAGACCCTCGGCAGCGAGCACACCCCCGAGGGCGTCGAGCAGGTGCCGGATCTGGGGCGTGAGGCGCGCATTGAGCGCCGCGGTGAGTGCGCGCTTGGGTGCATCGAGCTGGGAGCTCAGCTCGTAACTGCAGGTCACCGGTTTGTCACACAACGAGCGGATACGCTCGCGCGCGCGCCGCTCGTGCGCCGGGTTGCGCACCGAGAACATGCCGGCGACCGCGAACGCCTCGACCTGCGGCGCGTACTCGCGCACCGCCGCATCGATCGCCGGCTCATCGAGCGGCTCACTCTCGTCCCCGGTTGCCTCGTGGCCGCCGCGCACGCGTACCACCATGCCACCCGCGCGCCTGAGACCGGAGCGCTCGAGCATCTGCTCGTCAAAGCCGATGAGGAGCGTACAGACCGGGCTGAAACGGTTCTCGATGACCGCGTTGGTCGCGAGCGTCGTCGAAACCGAGACGAGCGAGATGTGCTCGCGGCGGATGGCCACCGGCAGCTTGGCGAGCACGGCCCTGATGGCCTCGCCCAGACCGATCGACAGGTCCCAGTGAGTGGTCAGCGCCTTGGCGCCGGCCACGATGCGACGCTCGCCATCCAGCGCAACAGCGTCAGTGAACGTGCCGCCGGTGTCGAGACCGATCCAGATCTCGCCCGGCCGGCCGGATGTCGTTCCAGCCCGGGGCCGGTCCGTGCCAGCGGGGGCCTGCAAGGGAAACTCGAGCATCGGCCGATTATCGCAAGGTCGCGAGCGAGGCGCCGGAGTTCGCACTCGCAGAGCGCATGGAGTCACATCAGCTTCCGGTCGCCTGAAGTCACGGGAGTAGGATGTCGGCCGCCGATGCGAGGTGAGCACACGGTCAACATGGCGGAGGGTTTATGTTGTTGCTCTCGAGAGAAGCGCGGCTCGTTTCCGCA
>DASQRV010000116.1:0-3293 GCA_035642735.1 Steroidobacteraceae bacterium | reverse complement strand
GCTCGGCATCGCCATGGACATGTCCATCCAGCTCAAGAGCGCGAGCGGAGCGATCTGTACGTTGTCGCTGTCTTTCAACAACGACGGGCCGCTCGGCACATTCTTCCGCTACATCTGCGACCGCGGCACCTACATCGCGCGCTATGACGATCTCATCGACGGCAAAGACCAGAAAATCGACGTGTCGCGGGTCGACGTGTCGATGAACGGCATCGAGCTGCAGGACCGGGAGTTCTTCGGTGCGATACAAGAGCAGCGCGAGCCGAACGCCAGTGTCGCGCAGGTGCTGCCCTGCTATCGCACGCTCGCCGATCTCGAGCGCGAGCTCGCGGCGCATGCATGAGCGCGGGCAGCGCGCGCCAAGCCATTTTTCCACGGGGAGGTGTCATGGGTCAGGTAGGGTTCGGTCAGCCGGACGACGGCGTCATCCAGATGGCATACGTCGTCGCCGACCTGCAGCAGGCGATCGAGCAGTGGTCGCGTCGCCTGCGGGTCGGCCCGTGGTTCGTGCTCGAGCACTTCACGGGCGTTGACCCCGTGTACCGCGGGCAGCCTTCGCGGGCGGACGTGGCCATCGCGATGAGCTTTGCGGGTCACATGAACATCGAGCTCATCCAGCCGAACAACGACGCGCCGTCCGTCTACCGCGAGGCGATCGAGCGAACCGGCTACGGCTTTCACCATTGGGGCGTGGCGACGTGGAGTTTTGATGCGGCGGTCGCGCAGTACGAGCGTGCGGGCTACGCACTCGCGTTCCGCGCGGCGGTACCGAGCGGTGGCCGGGTCGGGTATATGGACACGACCGCCGTTCTGCCGGGCTACACCGAGCTGATCGAGCTCGGCGGCGCTTTCGAGGAGGTCTTCGGGCGCTTCTATCGGGCAAGCATCGACTGGGACGGCCGGGACCCGGTTCGCTCCTTCATCTGACCGATATGCGCTACGAACAACGTCTCATCTGGGTGCTCGGCATCACGTTCGGATTCCTGTTCTTCGACCGTAACGCCGCCAGCTTCCTGATGCCGTTCATCACGAAGGACCTGGGATTCAGCTACAAGCAGGTGGGTCTCATCGCCTCGGCACTGTCCTTCACCTGGGCGGTGTCGGCGTTTTTTGGCGGTGCCCTCTCGGACCGCACCGGCCGCCGCAAGCCGGTCCTGCTCGCGAGCACCATCGCCTTCTCGGTGTGCTCGTTTCTGTCGGGGCTGGCGGGCTCGTTCGCGGCGCTGTTCGCGGCGCGCTTCCTCATGGGACTCGTCGAAGGACCGTTCATGCCCGTGAGCCATTCGCTCGTGGCGCAGGAATCGGCACTGGGGAAGCGTGGACACAACATGGGTGTGCTGCAGAACTTCGGCAGCAACCTGCTCGGTTCCTTCGCGGCGCCGCTGGTGCTGGTGTCGATTGCCGAGCATTGGAGCTGGCGCAGCGCGTTCTTCCTCGCGGGCGTGCCCGGGCTCGTGATGGCGCTGCTGATCGCGCGCTACGTCCACGAGCCGCCGCGCGCGCCGCGGCCGCCGCGCGCCAGCGCTCCCGCCACCGATCTCACGAGTTACCTGGCGCTGCTGCGCTTCCGCAACATGATCCTGTGTGTCCTGATGAGCATCTTCATGGTCTCGTGGATGGTGCTCGGCTGGGCTTTTCTGCCGCTGTTCTACGTCAAGGCGCGCGGACTCTCTGCCGATGAGATGAAAGTGCTGATGAGCCTGCTCGGACTCTCGGCGGCGTTCTTCAGCTTCATCGTGCCGGGACTCTCGGACAGGCTCGGCCGCCGCCCCGTCGTAGTGACAGCCAACCTGATCGGCGTGCTGGTGCCGATCGCGGTGCTCTACTTCCACGGCTCTCTCTATGTGCTCGGGGCGCTCGTCTTTCTCGGCTGGGCCGCGAGCGGAACGTTCCCGCTCTTCATGGCCACCATTCCGTCCGAGACCATTCCGGCGCGTTACGTTGCGACGGCAGTCGGACTCGCGGTCGGGGTTGGGGAGATCCTGGGCGGTGTGAGCGCGCCCGCCCTGGCGGGCTCGGCCGCAGACGCCTTCGGCCTGAACGCCCCGCTCTTCATCCAGGCAGCCTGCGCGCTCATCGGTGCCGTGCTCGCCGTCGGACTGAAGGAGACGGCGCCCGGCCGCGTAGCCGTGCGCGCGGGCGAGTCACGGCTTGCGGCCTGACGGCGAGTGCGGATGATGCGGGCATGAGCATCACCGTCCGCGAAGCCGTGTTCGGGCTGCTGCGCCACTCCGGCCTGACGACCATCTTCGGCAACCCGGGCTCCACCGAGCTGCCGATGTACCGCGGCTTCCCTGCCGATTTCCGTTACGTGCTCGGGCTGCAGGAGTCGGTAGTCGTCGCCATGGCGGACGGCTTCGCGCAGGCGCGCGGCACGGCCGCGCTGGTCAATCTGCACTCGGCCGCCGGCGTCGGACACGCGGTCGGGAGCCTCTTCACCGCGTATCGCAACCAGTCACCGGTCGTCATCACGGCCGGGCAGCAGGCGCGCTCGATCCTGCCGTTCGAGCCGTTCCTGTATTCGGCGGAAGCCACGAATCTGCCGCGGCCGTACGTCAAGTGGAGCTGTGAGCCCGCGCGTGCCGAGGACGTTCCCGCCGCCATCGCCCGCGCCATTTTCACCGCTCTGCAGCCGCCGCGCGGGCCGACCTTCGTGTCGATTCCGGTCGATGACTGGGACCGACCGTGCGCGCCGACGCCGACGCGCGAGGTCAGCCACCGTGTGGCCGGCGATCCCGTGCTGCTCACGCGCGCCGCTGCGATGTTGAGCGCCGCGCAGCAGCCGGTGCTGGTGGCTGGCGCCTCGGTCGCCCGCGACCAGGCCTGGGACGATCTCATCGCGCTCGCCGAGCGGCATGAGGCACCCGTGTGGGTGAGCCCGCTCTCCTCGCGCAACAGCTTCCCCGAGCGCCATCCGCTCTTCGCCGGTTTTCTCCCGGCCGACCGCGCGCAGATCGTCGCGCTCCTCGCCGGCCACGACCTCATCGTGGTGCTCGGCGCACCCGTGTTCACCTATCACGTCGAGGGACACGGGCCGCACATTCCGGACGGTGCGGCGCTCGTGCAGCTCACTGACGATCCGGCCGCCGCGGCACGCGCACCCGCAGGACTGTCAATCGTCACTGACTTGAAGCTCGGCATTCGCGCGCTGCTCGCCGCCCCCGCTCCGGCCCGGGCGGCACCCGCGCTGGCGCCGCGGGCACGCGCGCTTCCGCCCGATCGCCTCAGCGACCGGTATCTGCTGCAGCGGCTCGCGGGACTCCGGCCCCCCCACAGCATCGTCGTGGAGGAGG
>DASQRV010000115.1:0-6611 GCA_035642735.1 Steroidobacteraceae bacterium | reverse complement strand
AGGCTCGCACGCATGGCACTGGTGAGATCACCCGAGCCCATGACGACGCTGTCGCCGTTCTCGAGGTCGGTGGCCACGGCGCGGAAGGGCGTCGGCAACTCATCGAAGTCGGTGATTCGCGCCACCGGCAGAGTCAACCGCCGCAGCGTTTCGGTGAGTTTCTGGCCCTGGATCAGTCCCTTCGGCACCACGAGGTGCCCGTCGCGCACTCCGAAGTGGTACTTCACCAGGAAGGTCTCGTCCTCCTCCTTGCGGCGCAGATCGAGATCCTCGCGCGGCGGACGGTCACGAAAGGCGTCCTGCCAGTTGATCGAGGTCATGATCTTCTCGATGTCGCGCGCGCTCAAGCCGCTCGCGTAGAGGCCGCCGACCACGGCGCCCATGCTCGTGCCGGCGATCGCATCGATCGGTACGTGCATCTGCTCGAGCACTTTCAGCACGCCGATGTGCGCCGTGCCGCGCGCGCCGCCCCCCGAGAGCACGAGCCCGATGCGCGGCCGGTGATGAGCGTCGCGGGGCGCTTGCGGCTCGGGAGTTGCCTGGGCGTCGGTGATGGCGGGGGCCGCGAGCCAAGCTGCGAGGAAAAGACCCAGCACCCGGAGACGGGGCGCGATCGCCCGTGTTGAACTCACGCGGCGGAGGATACCAGCATTGTCGCGCGCGGCGCTCGGGTCGGACTCGCGGTCGGCGCGCACCATCGCGGATAATGCCACGCATGACGGGTTACGCTCTCAAGAGCCGTGCCGGCATAGCGCCGGGCGGCCTACGCCGCGGGCGCGCGCCGGGCATCGTCGCGGCGCTCATCCTGGCCGCCGCCACGCGCGGCGCGCTGCCGCAGACGCCGGGATCGAGCGACTGGGGTTATTACGGCGGCGATGCGCTCGGACAGCGCTTCTCCAGCCTCGACCAGATCAACCGCGGCAACGTTGCGCGGCTCGCGCCGGCCTGGACCTACCGTACCGGCGAGCTCGGTGCGGGATTTGCCAGTGCCGGCAAGCTCACGTTCGAAGCAACGCCCGTGCTTGCCTTTGGGCGCCTCTACCTCGAGACCGCGACCAATGTCGTGATCGCGCTCGACCCGGAGTCCGGCCGCGAGCGCTGGCGCTTCGATCCGCACATCGATCGTGCGCGCCGCTACGCGCAGGCGAGCGCCCGCGGCGTAAGCGTCTGGGCGGCGAGCGAGCCCGCGGACGGGGTCTGCCGCCGGCGGATATTCGCCGGCACTCTCGATGCGCGGCTGCTGGCGCTCGACGCTGACACCGGGCGGCCGTGCAGCGACTTCGGCGCGGGCGGTGAGGTGGATCTCACGCAGGGCCTGCGCATTCGCGATGCCGGCGCGTTCCTGGTCACCTCGCCACCGGCGGTCTTCGGCAAGCTCGTGATCGTGGGCTCCGCCATCGGCGACAACCGCGCTGCGGATGTCGAGCGGGGCGTGATCCGTGCGTACGACGCGCAGAGTGGCGCGCCGCTCTGGGCCTTTGACCCGCTGCCCGATTCCGCATCACACCCCGCTGCACCCGACTGGAACCTCGCGCAGGCGCAGAGCACGGGCGCCGGCAATTCCTGGGGGGTGATGTCGGTCGACCATGAGCATGGACTCGTGTTGGTACCCACAGGCTCGGCGAGCCCGGATTACTACGGCGGTCAGCGCCTCGGTACCAATCGCTTCGCCAACTCACTGCTGGCGCTCGACGCGCGCAGCGGGCGCCTGGTGT
The DNA here is from genome assembly GCA_035642735.1 of Steroidobacteraceae bacterium. Lineage (GTDB taxonomy): Bacteria > Pseudomonadota > Gammaproteobacteria > Steroidobacterales > Steroidobacteraceae > 13-2-20CM-66-19. Next base: position 4,896 of record DASQRV010000115.1, on the reverse strand, counting down.
GGCAGCAGCAGCTGATTCATCACGACCTGTGGGACTACGACCTGGCCGCGCAGCCCGTGCTCGGTGACGTGGAGGTCGAGGGGCTGCCGGTACCCGCCGTGATACAGGCGACCAAGACCGGCATGTTGTATGTATTCGAGCGCTCGCACGGTCAGCCACTGTTTCCGGTCACGGAGCGGCGCGTGCCCGCGAGCCACATCGCGGGCGAGCAGGCCTGGCCCACGCAGCCGTTCTCCTCGCTTCCGCCGCTCGCGCCACAGCGGGCCGTGCTCGCAGAGGATGCCTGGGGACTCACTGTGTGGGACCGCTACCAGTGCCGCAAGCTCATCGCGGCGCTGCGCAACGAAGGAATCTTCACGCCGCCCGATACGCGCGGCACGCTGCTGACGCCCGGCTACATTGGCGGTGTGAACTGGGGCGGCATCGCGTTCGACCAGGACCATGGACGCATCATCGCCGCGGTGAACCTGCTGCCGATGGTGGTGACGCTGCTCACCCCTGCGGAGTACGAGCGCCAGGTGCGCTCGGGGGACTATCCACACTCGCAGTTCGGCCGCCAGGCGGGCACGCCGTACGCGATGCGCCGCGAGCCGCTGCTCTCGCCCTGGGGGCTTCCCTGCACCGCGCCACCCTGGGGGGCGCTCGTCAGCGTCGACCTGCGGCACAATCGCATCGCCTGGCAATCGCCGCTCGGCTCGACCGAAGGCTTCACGCCGTGGTTCCTGCCGGCGCGCGAGTTCGGCATGCCCAACATGGGCGGTCCGATCGCCACCGCCGGCGGGCTGGTGTTCGTCGGTGCCGCCATGGACGGCTACCTGCGCGCTTTCGACATCGAAACGGGTGCCGAGCTGTGGAAGCACAAGCTGCCCGCCGGTGGTCAGGCAACCCCCATGACTTACCGCGCCGGAGCGATGCAACGCCAGTACGTGGTGATCAGTGCCGGCGGACACGGACCACTCGGTACGACGCGCGGCGACTATGTGACGGCGTTCGCGCTGCCGCCGGCGCGAGCGGCGCGCTAGCTCAAGCGGAGAGAGACCCGATGTCGCTACTGTTCATCGTTTCGCTTCTGATCCAGGCCGGTTTCATCATTCACGTCATCAAGACGGGGCGCAATCAGCTGTGGATCTGGGTGCTCGTCATACCCGGGCTCGCCTTCGCCGGCATCCTCGCCTACATCGTCGTCGAGATCCTCCCGGAGCTGTTCCGCAGCCGGGCCGCGCGGCGCACGGCGCGCGGCTTGCGCAAGGCGATGGATCCCGGCGCGGACCTGCGGCGCTACGAGAACGAGGCGCGGGTCGCGGGCAACGTCGCGAGCCGGCAGCGCTATGCCGAGGAGCTGGTGCGGCACGGGCGCTACGATGAGGGCATCGCCCAGTACCGCGAGGCGCTCACCGGGCTCTACGAGCACGATGCCAACCTCATGCTGGGACTCGCGCAGGCGCAGTTCGGCAAGGGCGATGCCGCGGGCGCGCGGGCCACGCTCGATGAGCTCATCCGGCTGAATCCCGGGTTCCGCTCGCCGGTGGGACACCTGTTGTACGCGCGCGCGCTCGAGGCCGAGGGCAACGTGCAGAAAGCGATGGAGGAATACCGCGTGCTCGCGACCTCCTACCCCGGTGCCGAGGCCGCGGTGCGCTATGCGCAGCTGCTGCAGGGACAGGGCGAGCGGGCCGAGGCGCAGAGAGTCGCGCGCGAGCTGCTCGAGCAGGCGCGCATCGCGCCGGGGCACTATCGCCGCGCGCAACGCACCTGGCTCGAGGCGGCGCAGCGACTGCTGCAGGGCTAGGCGGGTTCAGCGGCGGGGTCGCGAGCGCCCGCCCGCGCGGCGGTCGCCGCGAGTGCCAAGCCGGCGAGCGCCAGCACCGACAGCACATCGAGCGCACCGCCGCCGCCGTGACCACTGCCGGCGGAGCTGCCGCTGCTGGGCGGCGGTACGCTGTAAGCGACCGCGGCGAGACACGCGTTGTCGCCCGCAGCGGCCGGCGCACTCGTCTGCGCGCCGCTCGAGCCGAGGACTACCGTTGCGCTGTCCGCACGTCCCTGGTTATCGGTCACGGTCACCATCAGGGTGTAGGTGTTGGGTGGTGAGGGTGCGACGATGCTGGCGCGCGCGCTGTTGGCATTCTGGATGACGGCTGGCGGGCTCGTAGTGGGCGGCACCACGCTCCAGGCGTAGCTGGCGATGCTCGCCTGGCAAGCGGCGCCACTGCCGCTGGCATCGAGCGTCACCGGGTTGCCGCCCTGCACGGTACCCGATACCGCCACTGCGGCGATGGGACGCAGCGCTTCGAGCACCGCGGCGCTGGCGTTGGCCATGCCGGCACCGCAGGCCTGGGTGGTGCAGCTGCATTCCGCCGTCTGCAGATCGTTCGGGCCGGTGGGCACGTGACACATCGGCACGCCCGCAGTGGTGGAGACGGGAAAGGGCTGGCTCGCGGCCTGCAGGCGCGCGATGAGCTGATCCGGGCTCAGGTTGCCGTTGACCGACAGCATGAGCCCCGCGATGCCGGCGACGATCGGCGCGGAGAAGCTCGTGCCGACATTGAAGTTGTACTCGTCCGTGTAGGTGTTGGTCCCCGGCACGGTGGAGCCGCTGTTGGTAGTCGTCACGATCGAGAAGAGGCACGGCTGACCCGCACCGGTGTTGACGCAGTTGCCCGCCGGGGCACTCACGGCAACCTCGGGCCCGAGGCTGCTGTAGCCGACTTTGGTACCGACCTGCCGCAGGCCGGCGACAGCGACCGCACCCGCGCAGTTGGCCGGCACATCGACCGGCCCGCCTTCGTTGCCGGCTGACACCACCACGAGCACCCCGGCGGCGACCAGCTCGTCGATCATCTGCTGATAGGCCGGAAAGCTCTGGCAGCTCCCCACCTCGCCCAGGCTCATGTTGATGACTCTCGCCGGGTAGGGATTCGCGGGGACGCCGGATACGGACATGCCCGCCGCCCACGCCATGGCGGCGATGATGTCGGAGTCGTAACCGCCGCACTTACCGAGCACGCGCACCGGCTCGATCCAGCCCTCCCAGGTCATGCCGGCGACGCCGATCTGGTCGTTGGTGATGGCGCCGAGGATCCCTGCGGTCCGCGTTCCGTGCCAGCTGCTGTTGGTCACGGTGCAGCCGGAGAACTGCGAGGTCTTGGCATCGGCGGCGGTCACCCAGTCGCCGGGATCGGAGGCGTCCGGGCCGCGCCCGGCGCCGTCGTTGGAGACGGCGACGTTGGAGATCATGTTGTAGCCGGGCAGCAGGCGATTGGCGCTAGCGCTGCGCAGATCGGGATGATCGAAACGCACCCCGGTGTCGAGATCGGCGATCACCAGGCCGGTGGAACCGGTGGTCAGGACCCACGCCGCGGCAGCGTTGACCGCGGAGGGCTCCGAGGCCTGCAGATACCACTGTTCCGTGTACAGCGCGTCATCGGGCGTCGCAAGCGGGCGCCGCCGCGCGTCGACTTCGGCGTATTCGATCGTGGGATCGGCGCGCAGCCTTGCTAAGGTCTGTGCCGCGCTCTCGCCGGGCCGCGGCGTGGCGCGCAGCAGATGTATGCCTGAGACGATGTGCCGCGCCTCCGCCACCCCGAGGCCGTGGCGCGTGGCGAGGGCCGCGACCCGCTCGGCTGCCGGCTGGTAGGCGGCGGAGGCAGGCGTCGTGCGCAGCCTGACGATGAAGCGCTCGACCGCAGCGGCGGGAGCCGGCGCCGGCGGGGACGGTGTTGGTGCCGCCAGGGCATGCGCCGCAGCAAGCGCCGTCAGCAGCAGCGCGCCGAGGAGGCGCACGGGCGCGGGTGAGCGAGGCATGCAGCGACGATACCGTAAGGGCCTGCGCGCAGCCTGCCTTCAACGTGCAGAGGGTGACCGGCTTCGCGTTCCGGAAGGGATCTGCTGCGTGATGCAGTGGATGTTGCCGCCCCCGAGCAGGATCTCGCGCGTCGGTACGCCCACCACGCGGCGCCCTGGGAACAGCCGCTTGAGGCGCGCGGCAGCCCGCGCGTCGCTGCGGGCATCGAGCAATGGCATGACGATTCCGCCATTGGCGATGTAGAAGTTGACATAGCTCGCCGCGAGTCGCTCACCGGCGACACGCGGCCGGCTGCCCTCCTTCGCAATGACACCGGCGGCCTCGCGGGCGCGCATGTAAAGAGGCCCCGGCAGCGGCAGCCGTACCACCTTGAGACGCCGGTCACGGGCATCGCGTGCCTGCTGAAGGCGCTCGAAGGCATCGAGCGATACGGCGTATTGCGGGTCACGCCGCCGGTCGGTCCAGGTGAGACACACGACTCCCGGGCGCACGAAGCAGGCGAGCTCGTCGATGTGGCCGCTGGTCTCGTCGTTCACCACGCCCCTCCCGAGCCAGATGATCTGGCTCACGCCCAGGTATTCGCGCAGCCGCCGCTCGATGTCGCTGCGCTCGCAGTGCGGATTGCGGTTGGGGTTGAGCAGGCATTCCTCGGTGACGAGCGCCGTACCCTCACCGTCGACGTGGATGGCACCGCCCTCGTTCACGATCGGGGCGCGGTAGCGATCGAGACGCTCGGTCTCGAGCACCTTGCGCGCGACCAGATCGTCCTGGTCCCAGGGAAAATACAATCCGCCGTCGAGGCCGCCCCAGGCATTGAAGTGCCAGTCGACACCGCGCACGGCGCCGCGGCCGTTCACGACACAGGTTGGGCCGACATCGCGCATCCAGGCGTCATCGTGGGCCATCTCCGCGACGCGCACGCGCTCGGGCAGCAGCGCCCGTGCCGTCTAGTAGTGCTGAGCGGAGGCTCCCACGGTGACCGGCTCGAACTGCGCGATCGCCGCGGCCACCTGCACGAAAGCCAGCTGCGCGGGGCGCGCTGCCTCGCGCCAGTTGTCGGGGCGCTCCGGCCACAGCATCCAGCAGCCCGC
>DASQRV010000114.1:0-2580 GCA_035642735.1 Steroidobacteraceae bacterium | reverse complement strand
TCACACCTCGAGGTCGTCGACCCGGTGGTGGAGGGCTCGGTGCGTGCCCGGCAGGAGCGCCGCGGCGATGAGCGCGCCGAGCGCGTCCTGCCTCTCCTCATACATGGCGACGCCGCCTTCGCCGGACAGGGCGTGGTGATGGAGACGCTGCAGCTGTCGCAGGCACGCGGCTTCTTCACTGGCGGTACCGTCCACGTCATCCTCAACAACCAGGTCGGCTTTACCACGTCCGAGCCGGCGGACGCGCGTTCGACGCTGTATGCGAGCGATGTGGCCAAGATGATCGAGGCGCCGATCTTTCACGTGAATGCCGACGACCCCGAAGCGGTCGTGTCCGTCACGCGGCTGGCGGTGAAGTACCGCCTGCGCTTCCGCAAGGACGTGGTGATCGACCTCGTCGGCTACCGGCGGCACGGCCACAACGAAGCGGACGAGCCGGCGGCAACCCAGCCGGCGATGTACCGCGTCATTCGTCAGCATCCCACCGCGCGGCGCCTGTACGCGGACCGCCTCGTCGCCGCGGGCGTCCTCGCGGAGCCCGAAGTCGAGGCGATGTACGAGGAGTACCGCAAGGGGCTCGACGAGGGTCGTACCCAGGCGCGCGCCTCGCTCGGCATGATCGGCAACAAGTTCACGGTCGACTGGAGCGCCTACGCGCAGGTGGACTGGACCGAGCGCGTGCCGACCGGCGTCGATCTCGCGCGGTTGCGGGCGGTCGGTGAACGCATCACCGCTGTTCCGCCCGACTTCACCCTGCACCCACGGGTGGCGCAGCTCATGGCGAACCGCCGCCGCATGATCGAGGGCGCGCAGCCGCTCGACTGGGGCTGCGCGGAGACGCTCGCCTACGCCACGCTGCTCGAGGACGGCTACAGCGTGCGCCTCACCGGACAGGACACCGGGCGCGGCACCTTCTTCCACCGGCACGCCGTGCTGCACGATCAGAACAGCGGCGCGACCTGGACGCCGCTGCAGCACGTTGCCGATCCCCAGCCGCGCGTGGCGGTGATCGACTCGGTGCTCTCGGAAGAGGCGGTCATGGGCTTCGAGTACGGCTACGCCACCACCGAGCCCGCCGCGCTCGTCATCTGGGAGGCGCAGTACGGGGACTTCGCCAACGGCGGGCAGGTCATCATCGACCAGTTCATCAGCTCGGGGGAAGCCAAGTGGGAGCGCTTCTGCGCTCTGACGCTGCTGCTGCCGCACGGCTACGAGGGCGCAGGTCCCGAGCATTCCTCCGCGCGGCTCGAGCGCTTCCTGCAGCTGTGCGCCGAGAACAACATGCAGGTGTGTGTGCCCTCCACCCCGGCGCAGATGTTCCATATGCTGCGCCGGCAGATGCACCAACCGTTCCGCAAGCCGCTCATCGTCATGATGCCAAAGAGCCTGCTGCGTCATGAGCTCTCGGTGTCGGCGCTGGCGGAGCTCACGCGCGGTGCCTTCGCGCGTGTCATCGGCGAGATCGACGAGCTGCCGGCCGCCGAGGTGCGCCGTGCGGTGTTCTGCAGTGGCAAGGTCTACTTCGACCTGTTGAAGGCGCGTCGCAAGGAGGGGTTGCGTGATGTCGCGCTGGTGCGCATCGAGCAGCTCTATCCCTTCCCGGGCGAGGAGTACCAGGCGATCCTCAACCGCTATCCGAACCTGCGCGAGGTGGTGTGGTGCCAGGAGGAGCCGCAGAACCAGGGTGCCTGGTACCAGATCCGGCACCGCCTGCAGGAGTTCGTGCGCCGCCCGGTGCTCTATGCGGGGCGTGCGCCGGCGGCTGCTCCTGCGACCGGCATCGCGAAGATCCACGAACGCGAGCAGCAGGCACTGGTGTCTGCCGCGTTGCATTCGACCGCTACTGAGGAATCCGCGCGCGATACCACGCGCCTCACGGCGCTTACCACCGGCTCGTCCCCTGCGTCATCCCCGGCAGCGACCGGCGCGGGCGCGAGCGTGGTGCCGCCCGTCACCCCGATGAGAAAGCGCTCATGAGCACGGAGATCCGCGTCCCGCAGCTGCCCGAGTCCGTGGCCGACGCCACGCTGGTGACCTGGCACAAGCAGCCGGGCGATCCGATCCGCCGCGACGAGAACCTCGCAGATCTCGAGACCGACAAGGTGGTGCTCGAAGTGCCCGCGCCGGCCAACGGCGTGGTGAGCGAGATCCGGGTGCCGAGCGGCACGGTAGTGACGAGCGGCCAGATACTGGCGGTGATCGAAGAGGGGGCCGCGGCGTCGACCGCAGCGCCCCGGCCAGCGGCGGCGACTCCGCAAGGGGCACCGGCTGCTGCATCCGTGCCTGCTGCGACCGCGACATCGCCAGCGCCTGGCGCGGCCTCAGCGGCAAAACCTGCGGTGCCGCCGAAGGCTGCGGCGGCAAACGTGCCCGCCGAGGGTGCGCGCGATGCGGGCAAGCTGAGCCCCTCGGTGCGCCGCCTCGTCGAGGAAAATCATCTCGACCCGGCGGCGATCCCCGGGTCCGGCCGCGATGGGCGTCTGACCAAGGCCGACGTCGTGGACTACCTCGGCAGAAAGCCCGCACCGGCGGTCGCTGCGGCCGCGGCACCCGCCGCTGCGGCGGCATCGCCGGCCGCCC
>DASQRV010000113.1:0-2582 GCA_035642735.1 Steroidobacteraceae bacterium | reverse complement strand
GTTCCGGTCGACGATGATTATCGGGTCGAGATCCTCGTGCGGGTCGATCTTGACCGCGTACTTCAAGTACAGCGGTTGATTCCCGTTGAGCGTGCCGCTGAACTTCGCTTGCGGCCATTTCGGTGGTGTCTTTGGCACGGCGAATGGCCAGGCCGGCTTGCCGGTCCGGAAGTCCGCGAATTCGAGCGTGAACTCCACACCGTTGCCGACCCAATCGATCTGCTGGTTTGGCTTGGCGAGCAAATGGCCCCCCTGGGGTTCGCACTTGATCGTCTCCTTTTTGACGCTGACATTGATGGCCATCGTGCGGTCTCCTGGTGGTGTCGTGCTGTTGCCGGTTCCCGCGGTTCAGCCGGCGGGTGGCTTGTCCGCCTGCGCCAGCAACTGCCGGAAGCGCGCATCGCTGCGCAAGCGTGCGAAGTCGGGGGCGGCGCGCACCAGCGGCGCCGGATAACCGAGCGCCACTGCCCGGCTCAGGGAGTCCAGTGCCGCGGCCGGGTCGCCGAGCTCCAGCGCCGTGAGAGCGGTGTAGTAGCGCACGTTGGGATCGTCGGGGTTCAGCTTCAGGGCGCGGCTGGTGTAGTCCCGCACATCGGCATCATCGCGCACGCGGGCGCCGTAGTAGGCGAGCTGACTCCAGGAGACCGCGTCACGGGAGTTGACCTCGAGGCTCCGGTGAGCGAGCCCGATCGCACGGCGGTACGCGCTCTGCGCTTCGGCACGGCTGCCGTCGATCTGCCACAACGCATCGGCGAGGTTGCCCCAGACACGGTGATCCTGGGCGGTGAGCTCGGTCGCACGGGTGAACATCCGCGCCGCATCCGCGTAGCGTCCGAGGAAGTAGTCGACCGTGCCGGCATTGGAGTAGGCACTGCTCGTCGGCTCGAGCGCCAGGGAGCGATCGAACGCGGCCGCGGCACCCTCGAAGTCCCCGGATACGAGCAGCGCCGCTCCGAGGTTGTTGAAGGCGAGGGGGCTGGCCGGAATCAGTTCGGTCGTGCGGCGGTAAGTGGCGATGGCCGCGCTCGTGCGCCCGTGCCGAAACAGGAAGTTGCCGAGCGCGTTCTGTGCGCCCCAGTAGGTGGGTTCGACGTCGACGGCCTTGCGGAAGGTGAGCTCGGCTTCGGCGGTGCGGTGCTGGGCATCCAGGGCTTCGCCAAGCCCGACGTAACCGTCGGCATTCTCCGGGTCACTGCCGGTGGCATCGCGGTACATGGCGGTGGCCTGCTCGTAGCGGCCGCTGACGAGGTAGAGCTGGCCGAGTGCCGCGGACACCTGGCGGAGCGACGGATCGAGTTTCAGGGCCTCGCCGCAGGCGCTCTCGGCGAGCGGAATGAGGGCTGCGTCGCGCGTTTTGTCGTAGCCGAGGGCATAGCGCTCGCAGAGTCCGGCGTACGCGAGTGCGAACTTCGGGTCTTCGGCGAGCGCGCGGTGGAAGCTCTCGCCCGCTTCATCGAGCGACAAAGTGCCGGGGCCGTGCAGCTTGGCGAGACCGGCGAGGTACAGGTCGAACGCGCTGGCGTGAGTGGTGGGTGGTTGGGCGGCGCGCTCCGCGAGATCGTTGGAGAGCACCACGCGCAGGGTGCTGATGATCGAGCGCGCCAGATCGTCCTCGATCGCCATCAGGTCCTGCGAGGTGCGGTTATAGGTCTGCGACCAGACGTCGTACCCGGACGCCCCGTCGATCAGCTGCGCGGTCACGCGCAGCCGGTCGCCCTCGCGATGCACGCTGCCTTCGAGGATGTGGCGCACGCCGAGCGTTTGCGCGATGGTGCGTACGTCGGTGGTGCGATCGCGGAATACAAACGCCGAGGTGCTCGCAGCGACCCGCACCCCGGGCAGCCGCGCGAGCCGCGCCGCGAGCTCCTGCGCCAGACCATCTCCCAGATAGGCGTTGCTGCGATCGGGGCTCATGTCGATGAGCGGCAGAACTGCGATCGTTCGCGGCGGCTGGACGATCACCACGCCCGCTCCGCCGGCGTTTGTCTGCGCGACCTGGGGCGCGCGCAGGTAATGGGTGAGGGCCCACGGCGCAGCGAGCAGCAGCGCGACCACGACAAGGGCACCGAGCCACCCGAGGGCATGGGGCGCTGCGGCACTGCCGCCGGCGGTCGCAGACTCGGCGGCTGTCGATGCGGTTGCCGGTGTCGCGGCCGCATTCGGCCTCGAGGCTCCCGCCTCAGCGCTGCCTGCGGACTTGATCCAGTAGGGCAGCTCCTGGCCCGGGACAGGGCGCCGCCGGTCCTTCAGCGGCCGCACCGTGGCCACCATGCGGTAGCCGCTGCCGCGGACACCCGCGATGTAGCGGGGCGCTTGCGGATTATCGCCGAGCGCGTCACGCACCAGCTTCACACGCTGGCTGATGGTCTCGGGTGTGATCACCAAACCGGGCCATACCCGCTCGGTGAGCTCATCGAACGTGACCACATCAGGCGCGCTGTGTGCGAGCGTCACCAGCAGCTGAAACGACAGGTGCGGCAGGGGAATGTCGCTGCCAGCGCGCGTGACACGCCGCTGGCCGAGATCAATGATCAGATCGTCGACCTGATACCCCGTCGGCTGCGGTGCCGTCGCGGCTGATT
>DASQRV010000112.1:0-5857 GCA_035642735.1 Steroidobacteraceae bacterium | reverse complement strand
GGCAGCACCGCGACGTCCGCTATGAAGCACACCTCGCGCATCAGCGCATCGCGCTGCGTGCGCGGATCGAGCCCGAGCACCCGCAGCTCGCCGCTGAAGGGGGTGAGGCCGAGTATCGCCTTGAGCGCGGTGGTCTTGCCGGCGCCGTTCGGGCCGATCAGTCCGACGATGCGGCCGGCTTCGACGGCGAAGGTCACATCATCGAGCGCGCGTGTCGCGCCGTAGTTCTTGGTCACACCCAGCGCTTCAATGACTGCCGTCATCATCCTCACCCGGTAATGTGTCGGCAGGCGGCGCTGCGGCATTGGCTGCCGGCCAGGGCACGGCAGGCGCCGTGGCCGCCGCGCGCTGCAACTCGTCCTGCGTCAGGCCGAGCCGCTGGATCGTCGCATTGATCTTGGGCCACTCCTCCTCGAGGAAGCGCTGGCGCTCGTCCTGCATGAGCGCCTTGCGGGCGCCGGTACTCACGAACATGCCGCGACCGCGCCGTTTCTCCACCAGCTGCTCCTCGACCAGCTGCTGGTAGCCCTTGAGTACCGTGAGCGGGTTCAGCCGGAAGTCGGCCGCCACGCTGCGCACCGAGGGCAGCGGGTCGCCTTCCTTGAGGACCCCTTCGAGGATCATCGCGACCACTCGGTCCCGCAGTTGCCGATAGATGGGCGAGCTGTCGTCCCACTGCGGGTCCATTAACGTCTGCACGGCGCCTGTAACAGGAGATTAGCGGACTAATCTACCAAAACGGCCGGCTCGGGCTGCCCGAACCAGGCGTGTTGGGGCTGCACCTGCATGAACAGGGCAGCCCGGGTGTGCGTCCCCGGCGGGTACGCGGTGGATTGCACGAACGTCAGGCTCAGCATCACCGTGATGAAGGTTGCGCCGGCGCCGCAGGTGAGATCACGGTAGAGCATCGGGGAGGTGTTCATGGTCACTCCTTGAGCGGGCGGGATCCGTTACTGACGTTTTCGTCAGGCGCTCGCGGACGACGCCGTGACGACCGTCGCCAGCACCGCGGGAGCGGCGGCGGTGGATTGCACGAAGCTCGCGCCTATGACGACGGTGATCAGCAGTGCGGTGGCGGCGCAGGTGAGGTCGCGATAAGCGGCGGAAATGTAGGCGTTCATGTCTGACTCCTCGGGATTCGGGGGTTGTTCTTCAGGCCTGCTGGGCGGTCACAGCCGTGTGGGAGCCGGGCGCCGTGGCGGTGGACTGCACGAAGCTCGTGCCCACGACGATGCTGATCAGGACGGCGGCGGCGGCGCAGGTGAGGTCTCGAAGCAGGGTGGCGATGATTGCGTTCATGGCGGGCTCCTTAACTGGGTCTGGGCGTTTGGGGTGTTTCCTGACGCTGTTCTCTCGGGCTCTGTTTCTCTGGCTTCCGGTGGCCTGCTGAGGCCGCCTTCCATGGTGTTATACTCTACTAGCACACTACTTAAGTGTCAAGCCATCTCACCAATAATTCACCGGGACGCGGGACGGAGGTCGGTCAGGGGTCCGATAGGCCTCCTGAGGCCCTGAGAAACCGTCCATCCGGCTCCTGGCACCGCGTTGGAGAGCGCGACCTCACGAGACGTTTGAAGCTCTGAGCGCGTTGAGGCCACGCCGGCGGCGTCCCCGTGAATTGCGGATCCTGCCGGTTAGTGGTTGCCCGCCGATCGTGTCGGGCGCAATTTCGTGGGGTGCCCTAGAATTCCGGGCCCTTTTTCAGCAGATGAAGCCAAGCGCCATGAAAGCCGTTAACGTCGCGATCACCGGCGGTGCCGGCCAGATCGGGTATGCCCTCGCCTTCCGGGTCGCCGCGGGCGCGGTGTTCGGGCCCGACACCCGCGTCAACCTGCACCTGCTGGAGATCCCTGCCGCGCTCGCGGGGCTCCAGGGGGTCGTAATGGAGCTCAACGACTGCGCCTTCGCGACGCTCGGGCGGGTCGTGGCCACCGACGATGCGCAGATCGCGTTTCGCGACTGCCAGGCGGCCTTCCTCGTCGGGGCGCGGCCGCGCGGCCCCGGCATGGAGCGCAAGGACCTGCTGCTCGCCAACGCGCAGATCTTCTCCGCTCAGGGCAAGGCGCTGAACGAGGTGGCCGACCGGCGCGTGAAAGTGCTGGTGGTCGGCAACCCCGCCAACACCAACGCGCTCATCGCGCAGGCCAACGCCCCCGATCTCGACCCGCGCAATTTCACCGCGATGACGCGCCTCGATCACAATCGCGCGCTCTACCAGCTGGCGGCGAAGACCGACAGCCATGTGAGCGACATCCGCCGCATGACCATATGGGGCAACCACTCCTCCACCCAGTACCCCGACCTGTCGCGTGCCGAGGTGGGTGGCCGGCCGGCGAAGTCCCTGGTGGACGCCAAGTGGATCACGGAGAGCTTCATTCCGGTCGTGCAGCAGCGCGGTGCGGCGGTCATCAAGGCCCGCGGCGCCTCATCGGCCGCCTCGGCCGCCTCGGCCGCGATCGACCACATGCACACCTGGGTTCACGGCACTCGCGAGGGCGACTGGGTGAGCATGGCGGTGCCGGCCGACGGCAGCTACGGCATCGGCGCGGGTGTCATCTACTCCTACCCGGTGACGGTCAGCAACGGCGCCTGGCGGATCGTGCCGGGCCTCACGGTGGACGAGTTCAGCCGCCAGCGCCTGGATGCGACATATGCCGAGCTGCGCGAGGAGCGCGACGGGGTGAAGAACCTGCTCGGATGAAGGGCGCGGGGTCCCCGAGAAATTGCGCGTCTTGCTGAGTAGAGTTCGCTAGTCTGGCACGGCAAGCGCAATTTCTTGGGGTGCCCTATAGTCACAGCGCGCGCCACGCGGTACGGAGGAAGCGTCGATGTTAGGAGCAGTGATCTGGCTGATCGTCGTCCTGGCGGCGGCGTATGCGCTGACACAGACCGGCGGTGTGATCACGCTGCTGTTCGTGGCGGCGGTGCTGTTCCTCGCCTACCGCCGCCTCTCGCTGCTCGCCTTCACGGCAACCTTCACGGTGCTGCTCGGCGCTTACACCTGGCTCGGCGCGAGCGGCGCGCCCGCCGGGCTGTGGAAGGGATTCCTGTGGGTGCTGCTCGCGGCGCTGTGGCTGCTGAACGTGCGGCCGCTGCGCAAGGCGCTCATCACCCGGCCGTTTCTGAAAACCTACCTGAAGCTCCTGCCGCGCATGTCGCAGACCGAGAAGGAAGCGCTCGAGGCCGGCACGGTGTGGTGGGACGGGGAGCTGTTCACCGGCGCCCCGAAGTGGGAGCGGCTGCTCGCCACGCGTCCGCCGCAGCTCTCCGCCGCCGAGCAGGCGTTCCTCGATGGCCCGTGCGAGGAGCTGTGCCGCATGCTCGATGAGTGGGAAATCACTCACGAGCTCGGCGACCTCCCGCCGCAGGTGTGGGAGTTCCTGAAGACCCGCGGCTTCTTCGCCATGATCATCCCGAAGCACTACGGGGGACTGGAGTTCTCGGCCTACGGGCATTCGTGCGTGCTGGCCAAGATCGCCAGCCGCAGCGCCACCGTTTCCTCCACGGTCGCGGTACCGAACTCCCTGGGACCCGCGGAGCTCCTCAACCACTACGGCACCGAGGAGCAGAAGGACTACTACCTGCCGCGCCTGGCGCGCGGCGAGGAAGTGCCCTGCTTCGCCCTCACAGGTCCACGCGCGGGCTCGGACGCCGCCTCCATCCCCGACACCGGCATCGTGACGCGTGGGATGTGGCAGGGGCGCGAGGTGCTGGGACTCAGGCTGAATTTCTCCAAGCGCTACATCACGCTGGCACCGGTCGCGACCGTCATCGGGCTCGCTTTCCGCATGTTCGACCCCGAGCGGCTGCTCGGCGGCAAGACCGACATCGGCATCACCTGCGCCCTCATCCCACGCAACACGCCGGGAGTGAGCGTCGGCCGGCGGCACTTCCCGCTCAACATCCCGTTCCAGAACGGCCCCATCCTCGGGCGCGACGTGTTCGTGCCGCTCGACTGCATCATCGGGGGACCTGCGATGGCCGGCGCCGGCTGGCGCATGCTGGTCGAGCAGCTCTCGGTCGGCCGCTGCATCTCGCTGCCCTCGAACGCCACCGGCGCCGCCAAGGCGGGAGTGTGGGCCACCGGCGCCTACGCGCGCATCCGCGCACAGTTCAACCAGCCGATCGCACGCTTCGAAGGCGTCGAGGCACTCATCGCGCGCATGGTCGGCCTCACCTACACGATGGACGCCGCACGCTCGGTGACGGTCGGCGCCATCGATGCCGGCGAGAAGCCCTCGGTTCCGTCCGCGATGCTCAAGTACCACGTCACCGAGATGGGCCGGCAGGTCGCGAACGATGCCATGGACGTGCACGGCGGCAAGGGCATCATGCTGGGTCCCAAGAATTACCTCGCCCGCGGTTACGAGATCGTCCCGGTCGCCATCACGGTCGAGGGCGCCAACCTCCTCACGCGCAACCTCATCATCTTCGGCCAGGGAGCGCTGCGCTGCCATCCGTTCGTGCTGCGCGAGATGAACGCCGCGCGCAATCCCGACCGCAGCGCCGGCGTCGATGAATTCGACCGCGCACTCTTCGCCCACATCGGCTTCACGATCTCGAACGCCGTGCGCTCCTTCATCATGGCGCTCACCAACGCGCGCTTCACGCGCGCGCCGGTGCAGGGCCCCACGGCGCGCTATTACCAGCACGTGGTGCGCTTCTCCGCCTCGTTCGCCTTCGCGGTGGATGTGGCGTTGCTCGCCCTCGGCGGCTACCTGAAGAAGAAGGAGGGCCTGTCGGCGCGGCTCGGAGACGTGCTGTCGTGCATGTATCTCGCCTCGATGGTGCTCAAGCACCACGAGAACCAGGGGCGGCAGCTCGAAGACCTGCCGATCGTCGAGTGGGCGTGCCGCAATCTGCTCTACGAGGCCCAGGAGCAGCTGCACGGCTTCCTGCGCAACTTCCCCAACCGGCTGCTCGCGGGGTTCATGCGCGCGCTCATCTTCCCGCGCGGACTCGTCTACTCCGCCCCGCACGACCGGCTCGCCACACAGGTGGCGGCGCTCGTGAGCGCGCCGACCCAGGTGCGCGAGCGCCTCGCGCAGTTCGTCTACCGCACGCTCGAGCCGCACAATCCGCTCGGGCTCCTGCAGGAAGCGCTGCAGCTCGCCGTGCAGCTCGAGCCGCTCGAGAAGCGCATTCGCGTCGAGGGCGTGAACACCGGGCGGATCACGGCGCTCGATTTCCCCGCTCGCATCCAGCAGGCGCTCGCCGCGGGCATCCTCTCGGAGACCGAGGCCGCGGCGCTGCGCGAGTACGATCGCAAGGTCATGGACATCATCAACGTCGATGACTTCGAGCCGCAGGAGCTCGCCGCACGGGCACAGCCGGCTGCGAGGTCCAGCGTTCACGTCGCATGAAGGTGGCGGCCGCGGCCGGACCGGCGTCCGACGCGGCACCTGCCGTGGCCGCGGACGCCCCCGGCGCCGCCACCACGACCGCCACGACCACCACGACCGCCACGACCGCCGCGACCGCCGCGACCGCGCGCTGTGACAACTGCGGCGCCGCCGTGAGCGGACATTACTGCGCCGCCTGCGGCCAGCGCCTGGAAGCCCCGGTGCAATCGCTGTGGCACTTCACCCGGGAAGCCACCGAAGACGTGACGCACGCGGATTCACGACTGTGGCGCACCCTCGGTGCACTGCTCTTCCGCCCCGGCTACCTGACACGCGAGTTTCTCGTCGGGCGCCGCGCGCGCTACCTGACGCCGGTGCGGCTGTACCTGGTGATCTCCGTGGTGTTCTTCCTCTGGGCCTCAGCCACGCACGATGTGCGGGTGGTGCTGTTCCCCGAACACGACCCATCGAAGGCGATGATTGCGCCACTCGAACAGGACACCTTCGGCGCGGTG
>DASQRV010000111.1:0-6458 GCA_035642735.1 Steroidobacteraceae bacterium | reverse complement strand
CCGGAGGAGGCGAGCGCGGCGGCGCTCATCGCGGCGTTCGCGGCCCGCTGGTCGGAGGAGGAGGCGGGCGTGAAGATCCTCTATCCGGCGAGCTCACGGGCGCTGCCCACGATCGCCGCCGGGTTGGCTCAGCTCGGCGCGCGGGTCACGCAGGTCGAGGCCTACCGCACGCAGCCCGCGACACTGGATCTCGAGGAGTGCCGGGCGTGGATCGCGCGCGGCGGGGTCGGCGCGGTCACCTTCACGAGCCCCTCCGCGGTGAGCGAGCTGGCGCGCTCGCTCGGTGAATCCGACTTCCGGCGGCTGCTCGACGGCACCGCGGCCGTCGCCATCGGGCGCACCACCGCGGCCGAGCTCAGTGCCCATGGCCACGCCCCGTGGTCGCGGAGCCCGCCACCCTGCAGGGCCTCGCCCTCACCACCCTTCGCCTGTTGCAAACGAGAGCGTGAAACCCATGGGATTTCCAGGAGAGAGACCACGACGCACCCGCGCGAGCGACGCCTGGCGGCGCCTGGTGCGCGAGACACGCCTGACGGCCGATGCGCTCATCTATCCGCTGTTCGTCGTGGAGGGCCGGGCGGTGCGCCACGCGGTGACCAGCATGCCGGGGATCAGTCAGCTGTCGGTGGACGAGGCGGTGAAGGAAGCGCGTGCCGCTCTCGCGGCAGGCGTCCCGGCCGTGCTGCTGTTCGCCGCTCCCGAGCGCAAGGATCCACGGGCGAGTGACGCGCGGGATGCGCACGGGCTCGCCGCGACCGCCATCGCCGCGATCAAGGAGGCGTGCCCGCAGCTGCTGGTGTGGGCAGACGTCTGCCTGTGCGGCGCCACCGATCACGGCCATTGCGGGCACGTAACGGATACCGGTGTGATCGACAACGACTCCTCCATCGAGACGCTCGCGGAGGTGGCGCTCAACTACGCGCGCGCCGGTGCCGACGCGGTGGCACCGAGTGACATGATGGACGGGCGCGTCGCGGCGATCCGCGCGCGGCTTGATGGGCACGGGCACAGCCACACGCCCATCGTCTCGTACGCCGCCAAGTACGCCTCCTCCTTCTATGGACCGTTCCGCGAGGCGGCCGACTCCGCACCCGCCTTCGGCGATCGTCGCTCCTACCAGATGGATCCGGCCAACGCACGTGAGGCGCTGCGCGAGGTCCTGCTCGATGTCGGCGAGGGCGCCGACCTCGTCATGGTGAAGCCGGCCGGCCCCTATCTCGATGTCATCCGCCAGGTGCGCGATGCCGTGGCTGTGCCGGTGGTGGCCTACCAGGTGTCGGGGGAGTTCAGCCTCATCAAGGCCGCCGCCGAGCGCGGCTGGATCGATGAGCGCGCGGCGGTGCTCGAGACGCTCACCGGTATCCGCCGCGCCGGCGCCGACCTCATCATCAGCTATTTCGCGCCGCAGGTTGCGCAGTGGCTGCGTACGTGAGCGCGCCCGGCGCGGACGAGAGCGCGTTTCTCGCCGCCTGCCGTCGGCAACCCGTACCGCATCGACCCATCTGGATCATGCGTCAGGCCGGGCGTTACCTGCCGGAGTACCGGGCACTGCGGGCGAAGGTGGACTTCGAGGCGCTCACCCGCACGCCGGAGCTCGCCGCCGAGGTGACCCTCCAGCCGCTGCGGCGCTTTCCGCTCGACGCCGCCATTCTCTTCAGCGACATCATGACGCCGCTCCAGGGCATGGGCATCGAGCTCGCGTTCGAGCCGGCTCCGGTAGTGCGCGTGCCGATCCGCGGTGATGCGCAGGTGGACGCGCTGCCGGCGCTCGTGCCGGCGCGTGATGTCCCTTTCGTACTCGAGAGCATCCGCCTGGTGCGGGCGGGACTGCCGCGCGGCGTGCCACTGATCGGCTTCGCCGGCGCGCCGTTCACACTCCTGTGCTACCTCGTGTGCGGCCGGCCATCGAAGGAGTTTGCCGCCGCGCGTGCCTTTCTCTACGCGCACGCCGCGACGGCGCAGCGCCTGCTCGGACGCCTGGCCGATGCGATGGCAGAGTATCTCGCCGCCCAGGCCGCCGCCGGCGCCCAGGCGCTCATGCTGTTCGAGTCGTGGGCGGGACTCCTCGCGCCGCGGGAGTTCGCAGAGTTTGCATTGCCCGCCGTGCGCCGCGCCGCCGCTGCGTTGCGGCGCCACGGTGTGCCACTCATCTACTACGTCAACCAGGGTGCGACGCTCATGCCGGCCGTCGCGGGGCTCGAGGTCGACGTCGTGGGCGTCGACTGGCGCTCGGAGCTCTCACAGGTGCGCAGCATCCTGGGTCCCGGCAAGGCGGTGCAGGGCAATCTCGACCCGGCGGCATTGTTCGCGACGCCCGCAGAGCTGCACCGGCACGTCGATGCCGTGCTCGAGTCAGCCGGCACCTCGCCCGGACACATCTTCAACCTCGGGCACGGTATATGGCCCGACACCGACCCGGATGCGGTCGCGCGGCTGGTGGACTACGTGCATGAGCGCGGTTGACGGGTTCGCAGCGACCGCTACGGCGTATTTCCACGACCTGCAGCGGCGAGTGTGCACGGCATTCGAGGCCTTCGAGCCGCAGGCCCGCTTCGCGGCGCGCAGCTGGGCGAAACCCCCCGGGCATCGCCTGCAGGGGGGCGGCGAGTCGCGGCTGATGCGCGGCGCGGTGTTCGAGAAGGTGGGCGTGAATGTGAGTCAGGTCTGGGGTGTGCTGCCGCCCGAATCGCGCTCCCAGGTCACCGGCGCCGACGCCTCGGACGGACACTTCACCGCCTGCGGCATTTCACTCGTCGCCCACATGGTGAACCCCTACGTCCCGGCGGTGCACATGAACCTGCGCTACCTCTCGACCAGTCGTGCCTGGTTCGGCGGAGGCTCGGATCTCACGCCGACCTTCCCGTTCGATGAGGACACCAGGGATTTCCATGCGGCACTGCGGGACGCGTGCGAGGCCTACCGCCCCGGCACCTACGAGCAGCTCAAGGCCTGGTGCGACCGCTATTTCTATCTGCCCCACCGGCACGAGCCCCGCGGAGTCGGGGGAATCTTCTTCGACGAGCTTGCGAGCGGCGATCGGGACGCGGATTTTGCGTTTGTCCGCGGGGTGGGGGAGGCGTTCCTCGCCGTCTATCCGCGGATCGTCGCACGGCGCAAGGACGCTCCCTACGATGATGCCGCGCGCGAGCAACTGCTCCACAAGCGCGGCCGTTACGTGGAGTTCAACCTGGTCTACGACCGCGGCACCCGCTTCGGCTTCAGTACCGATGCGGACCCTGACGCGTATCTGATGAGCCTGCCGCCCGTGGTGAAGTGGTGACCGGCACGAGCCGACTGCGGAGCGCCGCACGACCGTGCAGCCAGCTTGCGCCCCCGCTCCAAAAAAACCGCGCCGCGCGACTCCTCGCGGCGGCGCGCCAATGCGCGCCCGTCACGCTGGCGAGAGCTTCGAGCGTTTCGGCCGGCGGCCGCCACAGGCGCCGCAATCCCCTGTTTGTTGTCGCCACGGTCTGCTCCTTGCACCGGATCAGTGTCCCTTCCTGAATGAGTGCCGGAGGGGGCTCGAGGTTCCTGAAAAATGTGTTGCCGCGTGGCGACGACCGCCTTTAAACGCTTCAGTGGGTGAGCGGCTCTAAAGGCTCAGATGCCACACGAGCAGGCCGAGGACACGCGGGTCGACTGGGAGGGGGCGCTCGTTCAGCGAGCGCGCACCGGTGACAGGCGCGCCTTCGAGAGGCTTTATCGCGAGCACGCGGGCCGGGTCTATGGTCTGTGCCTGCGCATGACGCGTGACCCTCAGCTGGCGGAGGACTGTACGCAAGACACTTTCATCAATGCCTGGCGCGCGCTGGGAAAATTCGAGACGCGCAGCTCGTTATCGACCTGGCTGCACCGCATCGCGATCAACGTGAGCCTGGCAAAGCGCCGCAAGAGCGGAAGGGTCGAATCTTCGCCCGAGGAGGAGGAAGGCGCCGCCTGCGAGTGGACGCTGGAAACCCCCGTCGAGGTGCACGAGATCGAGTCCGCGATCGGCGAGCTCCCCGAGGGGGCGCGCGATGCGCTGGTCCTGCACGCCCTGTACGGTTACTCGCACATCGAGGCCGCGCACATGCTCGGCATCGCCGAGGGCACCTGCAAGGCGCAGTTGCATCGGGCGCGCAAGCTGCTGCGCGAGCGGCTCAGCGTGGAGGTGAACTGATATGACAGAGCCCTCGAACACCGATCGCAAGGTGACATCGCTCCGCGAGCTGCCGCAGTCCATCGAGCCGCCGCACGATCTCTGGCCGGGGATCGAAGCCCGGCTGGGAGCCATCCCGGCGGCGGCGGACGGTGCGACGCCCGCGCAGCGCCGCGCAGTGCGGATGCGCTGGCTCGCCGCCGCCGCCATGGTGGCCTGCGTCGCGATCGGTGTATGGGTCGGGCGTGGCCTCCTGCCCGGCACGGCGGGGAGCGGGGTTGTGGCTGTCAACACGAACCCGCCGCAGGCGGTGCAGCCGCCCGTGAACGCCGTTCCCCACGAGGTCTACGTGAGCGATCCGCGCTACCAGGAGCAGCGCGCGGCCCTGGTGCGGGGACTGCAGGCGCGGCTTGCGGCGCTGCCGCCGGCAGAGCGGGACAAGGTTACCGCGAGCCTGCAGGCCATCGAGAAGGCCAAGGCGGATCTCGAGCAGGCCCTCGGCCACGATCCAAGCAACGCGCTGCTGCAGGAGCTGCTCGTCAACACTTACCAGGACGAAATGCGCGTCCTTACCGACGTGCACGAAGCCAGCGACCCTGGCAGGGGGATCTGAAGATGCGCAACGGTTTGTGCCTGGCAGGCGCACTGCTCCTGCTGCTCGCGGGCACGGCAGCCTCCGCCGCGAATGACCAGACATTCGACCGGCAGGTCCCCGCGCAGCCGCGCGGCGTGGTGGAAATCAGCAACGTCAGCGGCAACATCGAGGTGAGCGGGTGGGACCGCAGCGAGGTGAGCGTGCACGCTGAGCACGCGGGCGGCTCGGAGGGTGTGGAGATGAGCAGCGAAGGCGGCCACACGGCCATCAAGGTCAGACAGCCCGCGTCTTACGGCCGCGGCCAGGCACGTCTGCAGGTGAAAATACCAAAAGACAGCGAGCTCAATGTCTCGGCGGTGAGCGCCGATGTGACAACGAGCGGTGTGCTCGGCGTCCAGCGCCTCAGCGCCATCAGCGGCAAGATCACTGCCGAGATTGCCGGTGCGGAGGTGGAGCTCAAGACGGTGAGCGGCAGTGTGCAGGTCAAGGGCCACGGTCAGCCTGCGCGGCTCCGCGCGAGCACCGTGAGCGGTGATGTGCACCTCGAGCATGGCGGGGGGGATATCGAGGCGGGCACGGTGAACGGATCGTTGATCGCCTCTCTCGATGGCGCCCGCTCCGTGCGCGCCCACACGACCTCCGGCGAGGTGCGTGTCGAGGGCACGCTCGCGCGCGGCGCAACCGTTGAAGCCTCATCGGTGAGTGGCAACCTGACCGTGCGTGCCAGCGCTGACGGGGGTTTTGCCTACGAGGTGTCGAGCTTCAGCGGCCACATCAGCGATTGCTTCAACAAGAATCCCGAGCGTGTCAGCGAGTACGGCCCGGGAAGCCGGCTCTCGGGTACGCGTGGCGAAGGGGCCGGCCACGTGCGCCTCAAGACCATGAGCGGCAATGTAGAGCTGTGCGACCGGCGCTGAGAGCCGGTGCACCAGCCTCGTTAGAATGAACGGGTGACGAAGGCCAGATCCCCGCTACGCTCGCCAATCGCCGCCGCCCTCATCGGCTGGCACGCCCGCGCGGGGCGGCACGATCTGCCGTGGCAGCAGGCCCCCACGCCTTACCGCGTATGGGTGTCGGAGATCATGCTGCAGCAGACCCAGGTCGCGACCGTGATCCCGTACTACCGACGCTTCCTCGAGCGCTTTCCGGACGTGCGCGCCGTGGCGGAGGCACCGGTCGATGAGGTGTTGCATCTCTGGTCGGGGCTCGGCTACTACGCGCGTGCCCGCAACCTGCACCGTGCGGCGGTGCGTATCCTCGAGGAGCATGCGGGCGAGTTGCCGAGGAGTTTCGCCGAGCTCGCGGCGCTCCCCGGGATCGGCCGTTCGACCGCCGGTGCGATCCTCGCCCTGAGCCGTGGCGTGCGCCTGCCGATACTCGATGGCAATGCGCGGCGCGTGCTCGCGCGCTACTTCGTCGTGGGCGGTGCTCGCGGTGAGCGGGCCTCCGAGGCGCGGCTGTGGGAGCTTGCCGAGCGCTGCACACCGGACGCTCAGATCGCCGGGTACACCCAGGCGATCATGGACCTCGGCGCCACGGTCTGCGTGCGGCGCCGGCCGCTGTGCGCGCAGTGCCCGCTCCAGGCTGGCTGCATCGCCCGGCGCACCGGCCGACAGCACGAGTTACCCGCGGCGCGACGCCTGGCGCTGCGGCCGCGACGGCGCGCGTTCATGGTGGTGGCGCTCGAAGGGTCGGGCAGCGTGCTGCTCGAGCGGCGCCCGGAGA
>DASQRV010000110.1:0-13522 GCA_035642735.1 Steroidobacteraceae bacterium | reverse complement strand
CAACAATTCCAGAGTCGGTGCGCGACCGGCTCTCCCGCTTCGACAACACTGTCGTCTCTACGCGCAGGGTGTCCCCGATCAGCACCGGCCGCGGGAAGCGCACTTCCTCCCAGCCGAGATTACCGAGGGTAGTGCCGTAGGTGGTGTCGTACACCGACAGCCCGACCAGGAGCCCGAGGGTGAACACGCTGTTGACGATCCGCTGGCCGAAAGGCGTTCCCTTGCTGTATTCCGCGTCCAGGTGGATAGCCGCGGGATTCATGGTGAGGGCGCTGAACAGCAGGTTGTCGGTCTCGGTCACCGTGCGCCGCACCAGGTGCTCGAAACGCTGCCCGACCTCGAAGTCCTCGAAATACAGTCCCGCCACGGTTAGCTAGTGTTGCGTACGGTCATAACCCCAGAAAGGGGTCACCAAACCAGACGGTATTTAGGCCCTGGAACCGCCCCGCCTATAGTCGAGCCGCATGTACCGCTACGACGAGCTGGACCAGGCGCTGGTCGATCAGCGCGTGGCGGAATTTCGGGACCAGGTGCGCCGCCACCTCGCCGGCGAGCTCTCCGAGGACGAATTCCGCCCGCTGCGGCTGCGCAACGGGCTGTACATCCAGCGCCACGCGCCGATGCTGCGCATCGCCATCCCGTATGGACTGCTCGGTGCGCACCAGTTGCGCACTCTCGCTGCCATCGCCCGCCGCTACGACCGGGGTTATGGTCACTTCACCACGCGGCAGAACCTGCAGCTCAACTGGCC
This sequence comes from Steroidobacteraceae bacterium, assembly GCA_035642735.1. Classification (GTDB taxonomy): domain Bacteria; phylum Pseudomonadota; class Gammaproteobacteria; order Steroidobacterales; family Steroidobacteraceae; genus 13-2-20CM-66-19. The sequence continues at coordinate 12,771 of DASQRV010000110.1, read as the reverse complement.
CGCTCTTGCGGACGTGCCCGACATCCTCGCTGAGCTCGCACGCGTGCAGATGCACGCCATCCAGACGAGCGGCAACTGCGTCCGCAACGTCACCGCCGATCACCTGGCAGGCATCGCCCCCGATGAGATCGACGACCCGCGGCCCTATTGCGAGCTGATACGTCAGTGGGCAACGCTGCACCCGGAATTCACCTACCTGCCGCGCAAGTTCAAGATCGCCGTGACCGGCTCGGCCGAGGATCGCGCCGCCTCCGAGGTACACGACATCGGGCTGCAGCTGCGGCGCGGTGCGCAGGGCGAGACCGGCTTCACCGTGCGCGTGGGGGGAGGCCTGGGCCGTGCGCCCGCGATTGGCCAGGTCGTGCGTGAGTGGCTGCCGTTGCCCGAGCTCTTCGCGTACCTGGAAGCGATCCTGCGCATCTACAACCTCTACGGGCGGCGCGACAACATCCACAAGGCGCGCATCAAGGTGCTGCTGAAATCGCTCGGCCTCGAGCGCTTCCGCGCCGAGGTCGAGGCGGAGTGGCAGGCGGCGCGCAGCGCCGCACCGCAGCTCATCCCGGCCGAGGTCGAGCGGGTACGCGGGTTCTTCCGGCCACAGCCCTACGAGACGCTCGAAGACTGCGACCCGACCGCCGGAAGCGAGGTCTCCTTCAAGGCCTGGTATCGCTACAACACGCGGGTACACCGCGTGCCGGGGTACCGCGCCGTGTTCGTTTCGCTCAAGGCGCACGGTGCGGTGCCGGGCGACATGACTTCCGCCCAGATGGAGGGTGTGGCGGCGCTCGCCGAGCGCGTGAGCTTCGGTTTCATCCGCAGCACCCACACCCAGAACCTGCTGCTCGCCGATGTACCGCAGCGCGCGCTGTACGAGGTGTGGCGTGAGCTCGCTGCGCTCGGGCTCGCGATGCCGAACGTCGGTACGCTCACCGACATGATCGCCTGCCCCGGGCTCGACTTCTGCTCGCTCGCCAATGCCGGCACGATCGCGGTGGCGCAGCAGATCCAGCGGCGCTTCGATGATCTCGACTACCTCTACGACCTCGGCGAGATCGAGATCAAGATGTCCGGCTGCATGAACGCCTGCGGGCACCATCACGTCGGTCACATCGGCATACTCGGCGTCGACAAGCACGGCGAGGAGTGGTACCAGATCAGCCTCGGCGGCTCGGCGAACGGCTCCACCGCGCTCGGCGAGGTGATCGGGCCCTCGGTCGCACAGCACGAGGTCGCTGCGACGCTCGAGCGTATCGTCGAGACCTACCGCGACCTGCGCGAGGATGGCGAGCGCTTCATCGACACCGTGCGCCGGATCGGCCTCACACCCTTCAGGGAACGCGCCTATGCGGCACATCCTGCGGCGGCGTGAGATCGTCGCGGATCCCTGGCGCTACCTCGGTGAGGAGCTCGCCACGGGTGATCCCGTGATCGTGCCGCTCAGCGAGCTGCGCGCCGACCGCGAGCACTGGTGGAGCTGGACCGGCCGGCTCGGGGTGCGCCTCAAGCCCGCTGATGACGTCCGGGATCTCGCCGCCGATCTCCCCCGGCTCGATCTCGTGGCGGTGGAGTTTCCCAACCCGGGCGATGGACGGGGCTACTCGCAGGCGCGGCTGCTGCGCGAGCGGCTGCGCTTCCGCGGCGAGCTGCGCGCGATGGGAAACGGTGTGCGTCAGGATCAGGCGTTCCTGCTCGCACGGTGCGGCTTCGACAGCCTCGAAACCTGCCCGGGAGTCGATCTCGAGGCCGTGCGCGGTGCGCTGACCCGCTACGACGTCGCCTACCAGCCGGGCGCGCCGCAGGTAGAGCTGCGCCGGCAACGCTTCTTCGCCTGAGCGGGCCGCGAGGGGCGGCCCTGGCGTGCCCAGGGTGTGTACCTATTGCACCTCCGCTAGCGCTGCGGGAGAACGGTATCCACGAACAGCGCGGCCACCTCCTGTGCGGACGCGGCGCGATGAGCGCGCTCGATCAGCCGCCGGTCGAGATGCGGCGCGAGCAGCTGTGCGAATTCGTACATATATTTGCGCAACACTGTGCCGCGGCGGAAACCGATCCAGGTGGTGTGCGCCGGAAACAGGTGCCCGGCATCGACGGCGGCCAGGTCCGGATCGTGCTCATCGACTGCCATGTTGGCGACGATACCCACGCCGAGCCCGAGCCGCACGTACGTCTGGATCACATCCGCATCGCGCGCGGTGATCGCGACGTTCGGGCTGAGCGAGGCCCGGGCAAAGGCCTCATGCAGCGATGAGGGACCGGTAAAGCTGAACGTGTAGGTGATGAGCGGGTAGGCGGCGAGCGCCTTGAAGGTGAGCCGCGAGCCATCCGCGAGCGCATGCCCTCGCGGCACGATGACCGTTCGATGCCAGCGATAGCAGGGCATCAGGGTGAGGTCCGCAAACAGGTGCTCGGAGCCGGTGGCGATCGCGCAGTCGATGCGATCGCTCGCCACCATCTCGGCGATCTGCTCGGAAGTCCCCTGGTGCAGGTTGAGACGCACCTGCGGGTAGCGGCCACGGAACTCGCGGATCACATCCGGCAGCACGTAGCGCGCCTGCGTGTGCGTGGTGCCGATCGAGAGGCTCCCCTTACCTTCATCGCGCAGCTCGGTGGAGAGGCTGCGGATGCTCGCTGCTTCCTGCAGGATCCGCAGTGCCCGCTCGATGACCTGCTGCCCTTCCGGGGTAATGCGCGTGAGATTGCGCCCCTCACGCACGAAGATCTGGAAGCCGAGCTCGTCTTCCAGCAGCTTGATCTGCTTGCTGACACCCGGTTGCGAGGTGTGCAGCTTCTGTGCCGCCGCGGTGATGTTGAGGCCGCTCTGCGCCACCGCGGCGAGGTAACGTAACTGGTGCAGCTTCATGAGCCAGGACCGTCCATGGCTCACAGACTAACTCAACCGGCAACCGGGCCGTGAGCGGCCCGTAACCGTTCCATAACCGCCGCGCAGCCCCTAAGAAGCAATCATTCGTTCTGGCAGCGACCGTGCCGTCGCTATAGTCGGGCTCACTATGGCAGAGCTGCCGACGGCGGACCTGGAACAGAAAGCGGCGGGCGTCACTGCCGTGCTCGGCCACGCGCTCGCCAAGTACCGGCGGCTGGTGTACGCGAACAGCCTCGGCGCCGAGGCCATGGTGCTCACCGACATCATCTGGACCCACCTGCCGCGGATCGATGTCTTCAGCATCGACACCGGACGGCTGCACGAGGAGACCTACGAGCTGCTGGAAAGGCTGCAGCGCCGCTATCGGCGCACCATTCGCGTCGTCTACCCCGATGCCGCCGCCCTCGAGCGGCTCGTCGCACGCCAGGGCGTGAACGGCTTCTATCAGAATGTCGAGGCGCGCCTCGAGTGCTGCCGCGTGCGCAAGGTGGAGCCGTTCCGCCGTGCCATTAGCGGATTTCCAGCCTGGATCACCGGCGTGCGGCGCGAGCAGTCGGCGGACCGCGCCAACGGGCAGCCGGTCGAATGGGACCCCGAGCATGGGCTCTACAAGATCAGCCCGCTGCTCGAGTGGAGCGAAGACGAAGTGTGGCGCTACATCCGCCTGCGCGCGCTGCCGTACAATCCGCTGCACGATCGCCAGTTTCCGAGCATCGGCTGCTCGCCCTGCACGCGCGCGATCCAGCCCGGTGAGAGCCGCCGCGCCGGCCGCTGGTGGTGGGAGCGAGCCGAATCACGCGAATGTGGCCTGCATCCGAGATTTCCGTCCGTGACGGCGGCGGTCCCCTCGCTCGCGGCGCCGGCCTGAGCCCTGCGGCGACAGTCATGGACTACCTGCCGGTCTTTCTGCGCCTCAAGCACCAGCGAGTCGTGGTGGTCGGCGGCGGAGCCGTCGCCGCGCGCAAAGCGAACGCGCTGCTGAAAGCCGGCGCGGAGGTGACGGTCATCGCTCCCACCGTGCACCTGCCGCTGGCTGCGCAGGCCGCACGAGGCGAGCTGCGCCACATCGCCGCGACTTTCTCGCCCGGGCATCTCGATGAGGCGGTGGCGGTCATCGGCGCAACCGATGACGCTGCGGTCAATCGCGCGGTGTCACACGCCGCGCAGGAACGCCGCATACCGGTCAACGTGGTCGATGACGCCAGCCTCTCGAGCTTCATCTTTCCGGCCATCATCGATCGCTCGCCCGTCCTCGTTGCGGTGAGCTCCGCGGGCCAGGCGCCGGTGCTCGCGCGGCGCGTGCGCGCACAGATCGAGGCGCAGCTGCCCGCCAGGCTCGGCGCACTGGCGCGCTTCATGGGCGAGCGGCGCCGCTCGGTGCAGCGCGCGCTCGGTGCAACCGCCCGGCGGCGATTCTGGGAGCGCATCGTGAGCGGGCCGGCCGCGGCACGCGTGCTGGCGGGCGATGAGTCCGGCGCCGCACACGTCTTCGGGCGCGAGCTCCTGACGTCGCAGGTGACCGCGACGCGAGCCGAAGGCGGCAGCGGCCTCGGCGAGGTGTATCTGATCGGTGCAGGACCCGGCGATCCGGACCTGCTCACGCTGCGTGCGCTGCAGCTGCTGCAGCAGGCCGATGTGATTCTCTACGACCGACTGGTGAGCCCCCAGGTGCTCGAGCGGGCACGGCGCGACGCCGAGCTGATCTCCGTCGGCAAGACCCTCGGCGAGCCCGGCCAACAGGAGCGCATCCACGAGCTGCTGCTGCGCCACGCGCGCGCCGGCAAACGCGTCGCACGGCTGAAGGGCGGCGATCCGTTCGTCTTCGGGCGTGGCGGGGAGGAGCTCGAGGCGCTCGCCGCACATGACATCCCGTGCACGGTGGTCCCTGGCATCACCGCCGCACTCGGCGCGGCCGCGGCTGCCATGCTGCCGCTCACCCACCGGCGTTTCGCCCACAGCGTCACCTTCGTGAACGGCCACCAGGGCGAGGGCGGCACCGCCCCCGACTGGCGCTTCTGCGCCGATCCGCAGCACACGGTCGTGTTCTACATGGGCCTCACGTCTCTCCCCGAGATCGTGGCGCGACTGCGTGCAGCGGGCGCGGGCCGGGACCACCCCGCGGCTCTCATCGCCCACGCCACGCTTCCCGGGCAGCAGGTCGTGCGTGGCACCCTCGCCGACATCGTCGCGCGCGCGCACACCCGGCAGCTCGCGCCACCTGCGCTGCTGATCACCGGGAACGCCGCGGCATTTGCAGCCACGGCGGACGTCTGCGGCTTAACGGCCGCGGCGGTTACGCCGGCCCTGGCTGCCGGAGCAATCGCATGAGCACAGTGGACGGGTTCGTCGGTGCCATCGGCAACACGCCGCTCATTCGGCTGAGAACGCTGAGCGAGGAGACCGGCTGCGAGATTCTCGGCAAGGCGGAGTTCATGAATCCGGGCGGCTCGGTGAAGGACCGCGCCGCCGCGGCGATCGTCGCCGACGCGGAGCGCCGCGGCGAGCTGCGCCCGGGCGGTACGGTGGTGGAGGGAACCGCGGGCAACACCGGCATCGGGCTTGCGCACGTCTGCAACGCGCGCGGCTATCGTTGCGTGATCGTCATGCCCGACAATCAGTCGCCGGAGAAATACCGCCTGCTCGAGATGCTCGGTGCCGAAGTCCACAAGGTGCCGGTGGTCCCCTACAGCAATCCCAACCAGTATCAACGCGTCGCCCAACGCCTCGCCGCCTCGCTCGAGGGCGCCATCTGGTCGAATCAATTCGACAACACTGCCAATCGCGAAGTGCACCTGCGCACGACCGGGCCCGAGATCTGGGCGCAGACCAACGGTCGCATCGATGCCTTCGTCGCGGCCACGGGCACCGGCGGCACGCTCGCCGGGGTGACCGAGTTTCTCAAGTCCCGCCGGCATGGGGTCCGCTGCGTGCTCGCCGACCCTCCGGGCAGTAGCCTCTACGCGTACATACGCCGCGGCACACTCGCGGCCACCGGCAGCGGCTCGATCACCGAGGGCATCGGCATCGGCCGCATCACGGCGAACCTCGAGGGGGCGGCCATCGACGATGCCGTGTTGGTCGAGGACGCGGACACCGTGCGCTGCGTCTACCGCCTGCTGTACGAGGACGGCCTCTTCCTCGGCTCGACATCGGGCATCAACGTCGCTGCTGCGCTGCGGGTTGCCCGCGAGCTCGGTCCCGGCCACGTCATCGTGACCGTGCTGTGCGATGGTGGCGCGAAGTATCAATCGCGACTCTTCAAGCGCGATTGGCTCGAACAGAAAGGTCTGGCGGCCTACGCCGTGGCGCCGGCCGGGCGCACACCCATCACGATCAAGTCCGCGCTCGTCGCCTGAGCCTTAAGGAGCCTGCGGGATCGAGCCCTGCTCCCCCGGGCTGCCGCCTTCGGCAGCGGGTCTGGCCGTCACGCCGCTCCGTGTGAGACAGTCCGCGGAGCAATAACAAACCCGCACGCCCGCGCTGTCCGAATGAACGCTTCGCCAGACTCCCCCGAGCTGGAGGCGCTGCGCCTGAGTCTCGAGGTCGCCACCCGCAGCGTGGGCTTCAGCCTGCCCCTGGCAGTGCTTGCCGCCTGGGTGCTGACGCGGGCGCGCTTCCCGGGCCGCCTGCTGCTCGATGCATTCGTGCACCTGCCGCTCGTGCTGCCGCCCGTCGCGGTGGGTTACGTGCTGCTGCTGCTGTTCGGGGTGCGGGCGCCGCTTGGAGCCTGGCTGCGCACTCATTTCGGAATCCAGCTCGCCTTCACCACCGCGGGCGCGGCACTCGCCACCGCCGTCATGACCTTCCCGCTCATGGTGCGCGCCGTCCGCCTGTCGCTCGACCACGTCGACCGCGGGCTGGAGGACGCCGCGCGCACGCTCGGCGCAGCACCGCTGGATCGCTTCGTCTCCATCACCCTGCCGCTCATGCTGCCGGGGATTCTCGCCGGCGCCGTGACCGCCTTTGCCGCCGGCCTCGGCGAATTCGGCGCCGTCATCACCTTTGCCTCCAACGTCCCGGGTGTCACGCGCACGTTGCCGCTTGCGCTCTACACCGCGATGCAGTCCCCGGGCGGCGACGCGCTGGCGCTGCGGCTCGCCCTGCTGTCCTTCGCGTTGGGGCTGCTGGGCCTGCTCGCGGCAGAGCTCCTGGTACGGCGCGTGCGGCGTTACCTCGGCGGCTGACGTGCTGGAAGTCTCGGTGCTCAAGCAGCTTCCGGGGTTTCGCCTCGATGCGACGCTCACCGCCCCGACCCCCGGGGTCATCGCGCTCTTCGGCCGCTCGGGCAGCGGTAAGAGCACTCTCACCAACGTGATCGCAGGGCTGCTGACCCCGGATGTGGGCACCGTCAGCCTCGATGGCGAGTGCCTCACCGACGTCCGCCGCGGCATCGCCGTGCCGGTCGATCGGCGGCGCATCGGCTACGTGTTCCAGGAGGCGCGGCTCTTCCCCCATCTGTCCGTCGCCGGCAACCTGCGCTACGGCGAGCAGCGCCGCCGGGCGGCCCCAAGGGTCGCCGGATTCGGCGAGGTCGTGTCGCTCCTCGGTCTCGAGCCCCTGCTGCAGAAAAAGCCACGGCAGCTCTCGGGCGGTGAGCGCCAGCGCGTCTCGCTCGGGCGGGCGCTGCTGTCGCAGCCGCGCCTGCTGCTCCTCGATGAGCCGCTCGCTTCGCTCGATGTCGCGCGCCGCGAGGAGGTGCTGCCCTACCTCGTTGAGCTGCGCGACCGGCTGTCGATTCCCATGGTGTACGTGAGCCATCAGTTCGAAGAGGTGTTGCGCCTCGCCACCCACCTGGTGCTACTCGAGGGAGGACGGGTGTTGGCGGAGGGACCGGTAGACGAGATGAGCCTGTACGCGGAGTTACAGAGCATCATCGGTCCCGATCTCGTCGGCGCCGTGGTCGAGGGACTGGTGACGCGCGTACACGCCGAGACCGGCAGCGCCGAGCTCGCCGTCGGCACCGGCACGCTGCAGGTGAGCCTGCGCGATGTCCCGGTCGGCGCACGCGTGCGCCTGCAGCTGCTCGCTCGCGATGTCATCCTCGCAACGCAGCCGGTGCAGGGGCTCTCGGTCCGCAACGCACTCGCGAGCACTGTCATCGCGATCTCGGAGGATGTGTTCGGCGCGGTGCTGGTCCGCGTCGACGTCGGCGGGGCGATCGTGCTCGCGCGGATCACGCAGGACGCGCAACGCGCCCTCAACCTGCGCCCGGGCGATGCGGTCTGGACCCTCGTCAAGGCGGTGTCGACGCGCGGTCACACCTTCAGGCTCGCGCCCGTCAGCTGACGCGCGCAGTGCGCGGCGTCCTCAAAAGCTAACCGCCGCCGACGCCGGCCTTACCGGGCGCCGCAAGCTTCCCGGGATTCGCGCTCTCGCCGGGATTCGCGCTCTCGCTCACCATCGTGAGCACGTCGTAGTTGGCAACCGCTTCGCCATGTTGATTGGTGATGGCGGTATCCCAGCGCACTTCGCCGTAACCCGCCCCCGCGCGCAGCGATTTCTCCTTGCAGGTGAGCCGCACCCGGATCCGATCGCCGGGCTTCACCGGCTTCACGAAGCGCAGGTTGTCGATGCCGTAGTTGGCGAGTACCGGGCCGTAGGCGGGCTCGACGAACAGGCCTGCGGCCGCCGAGACCAGGAAATAACCGTGCGCCACGCGGCCGCCGAAGAGCGGATTGCGCGCCGCCTGCGCCTCGTCCATGTGCGCGTAGAAGTGATCACCCGAGAGCTCGGCGAAGCGCTCGATATCCTCCACCGTCACCTCGCGCTCGTCCGAATGGAAGGTGTCGCCGATGGCGAGCGCGCCGAAGGGCTTGCGGAACGGGTGCACGCCCGGGTCGAGCTCGCGCGCACCCCGCACCCAGCGGGCGCTTGCCGCCGTGATCAGATCCGGTGTGCCCTGTACGGCGGTGCGCTGCATGTAGTGCAGGACGCCGCGGATGCCGCCCATTTCCTCGCCGCCGCCGGCGCGCCCGGGGCCGCCATGCACGAGGTGGGGGAGCGGCGAGCCATGGCCGGTGGAGTCGCGCCCGATGTGGCGATTCACGACCAGGATGCGCCCGTGGTACGGCGCGAGACCCAGCACGAGCTGCGCCGCGACCGCATCGTCGGCGCTGAAGACCGAGGCGACGAGACTTCCGCCGCCGCGGCGTGCGAGCGCGATGGCATCCTCCACCCCCTCGTAGGCGACGAGCGTGCACACCGGCCCGAAGGCCTCCACCGAGTGGATGGCACGGGCGCGGTCCGCATCGCGGCAGTAGAGCAGCGTCGGCGCGAGGAAGGCACCGCGGTCGGCGTCCGCCCCCACGGGCTGCGCCCGCCCCGGCCCACCGCAGATGAGCTCGGCCTCGCGCGTGAGGTGCGCGAGCTGCTCGAGCACCTCGCGGCGCTGGCTGAGAGAAGCGACCGGGCCCATGCGCACGTTCTCGAGACGCGGATCGCCGACCACGACCTTCGCCAGCGCGCCGCGCAGCGCCTCGAGGACATCGCCGGCCCGCGCCGCCGGCACGAGCGCCTTGCGGATGGCGGTGCATTTCTGTCCGGCCTTCACCGTCATCTCGCGCACGACCTCGCGCACGAACAGCTCGAGCTCGGGACTGCCGGCCCCCGCGTCGGGCCCGAGGATCGAGGAGTTGAGCGAATCCGTCTCGGCGGTGAAGCGTACGGCGTTGGCGCTCACAGCGGGGTGCTGGCGCAGCTTGAGAGCCGTGGAAGCCGAGCCGGTAAAGGCGACCACGTCCTGACACGTGAGGTGATCGAAGAGATCCCCCACACCGCCGGCGACGAGTTGCACGGCGCCCGGCGGCAGGATGCCGGACTCGATGATCCGCCGGAATACGCGCTCGGTGAGATAGCTGGTTTGCGTCGCGGGCTTCACGATCGCCGGCACGCCCGCGAGCAGCGCCGGCGCGAGCTTCTCCAGCATGCCCCACACCGGGAAATTGAAGGCGTTGATGTGCACCGCCGCGCCTTCCAGCGGCACGCACAGGTGCTGCCCCACGAAGCTGCCGCTCTTCGAGAGCGCCTCCACCGCCCCATCGATGTAGACGCGGCCGTTCGGCAGCTCGCGCGTGCCCTTGCTGGCGTACACGAACAGCGTGCTGATGCCGCCGTCGATGTCGATCCAGGAGTCGGCCTTGGTAGCGCCGGTGGCGTAGGAGAGCGCGTAGAACTCATCCTTGTGGTCGGTCAGGAAACGCGCCAGCGCCTTGAGGAGCGCGGCGCGCTCGTGAAAGGTGAGGCGCCGCAGGTTCGGCCCGCCGACCTCGCGCGCGTGCCTCAGCATCAGCTGCGTGTCGAGACCGTCCGCGGTCGCATTGGCAATGACCTCACCCGTCGTGGCATCCCGTAGTGCGACTCCTGTGCCCGCGCCGGTGAGCCACCCGCCGGCAACGAAACTCTGCAGCTGCATGGTGCTCACTCCTCGCTCACCACCTGTCCGTCGATGCGATAGGAGCGGCCGCGAAACAGGGCGATGCGCTCACCACGCTGGTTGCGGACGCTGATCTCGTAGATGCCGTTGCGCCGCGTGCGCCACAGCTCGCTCGCTTCCGCGGTGAGCTCATCGCCCTCGCGCGCGGCGGCCAGGAAGTCGATCGACGCGCCCGCCGCCACCGTCGAGTCGTTATGTGAGTTACAGGCGAAGGCGAAGGCACTGTCGCCGAGCGCAAAGACGATCCCGCCGTGACAGAGACCGTGCCCGTTCACCATGTCGGGCCGCACCCGCATCACGACCTGCGCCCAGCCGGGGCGTACGCCGAGAAGGCGCATGCCGAGCGCCTGGCTGGCGCGGTCGCGCTCGTAGAGCGCCGCAGCGGCGCGCTCGGCCCGCTGCTGCGCGTCTCTGGCCGCGCTCTCAACCGCATCGCTCATGGGTCACTCCTCGGTGTCAGCGCCCGCTGAACCGCGGCGCGCGCTTCTCGCTGAAGGCGGCTACCCCTTCTGCATAGTCGGCGCTGCGGCCGAGCTCACCCTGGTAATCGCGCTCGATGTCGAGCTGCTCGCGCAGGGTGCGGTTCAGGCCTTCGTAAATCGCCTGTTTGGTGCGCGCGAGTCCACGGGTGGGCGCGACGGCAAGCTGCAGCGCGAGGCTGTCGACCACCGCCGCAAGCTCTGCGTCCTCGACGCAGCGCCAGATCAGGCCCCAGCTTGCGGCCTGCTCGGCCGGGAGCTTCTCGCCGAGGAGCGTGAGACCGAGCGCACGCGCGGTGCCGACCAGGCGCGGCAGGAACCAGGTGCCGCCCGAATCGGGCACCAGCCCGAGCTTGGCGAACGCCTGCACGAAGCTCGCCGAGCGGGCCGCCACGATGAGGTCGCAGGCGAGCGCAATGTTGGCCCCGGCACCGGCGGCCACGCCGTTCACCGCGGCGATCACCGGCAGCGGCAGCGCGCGTAACGCCAGCACGAGTGGCTTGTAGTTCTTCTCGATCGAGTCCGCCAGGTCGGGTGCCCCGCCACCGGGGGCGACGGCGCGGTCGGCAAGATCCTGCCCGGCACAGAAGCCGCGCCCCGCACCGGTGATCACCAGCACGCGCGCTTCGGCGCTCTTCACCGCCGCGAGCGCGGCGCGAACCTCCGCGTGCATCGCGGTGTTGAAGCTGTTGAGCCGCTCCGGGCGATTGAGGGTCAACCGGGCGATGCCGCCGCTGATGTCGAAGAGAATGGTCTGGTAGCTCACAATCCATGGCTCCGTGAGACAACGCCGCCCGCGCGCTGGCCGCGGGTCGGCTTTATTTCTCGTCGTAGTCGAGCTCGAGCGAGGCGCTCCTCACGCGCGACTGACAGGCGAGCACGTAGCCCTGCTCGAGCTCCCAATCCTCCAGCGCATAGTTCTGCGCCATCGCCACCTCGCCGCGAATCACCTTGGTGCGGCAGGTGGAGCACACGCCCGCCCGGCAGGAGAACGGCAGCTCGATTCCGGCGCGCGCCGCCGCATCGAGCACCGTCTCATCGTCCATCTTCATGGCGAAGGAGCGGCGGCGTCCGTCCATGAGCACGGTGACCTCGGCGGTGCCGGCGGGCGCGGGCCCGGGCGCGGGCGGCAGAGGAGCGATCGCCGCCGGGGCGGCCGTCGCCGCGGCTCCCTCCCTCATCGCTGCGGCCTCGGTGGTGGCAACCGTGAAATGCTCGGCGTGCACGCGCGCGGCATCGACGCCGAGCTCGCGCAACGTCGCGCTCACCTGCTCGATCATGTCGCCCGGGCCGCAGACGAAGTACTCGCGTACCTGCGGCGCGCGAAACAGCGCGGCGGCGAACTGCCGCACGCGCGGCGCATCGATGCGGCCGTTGTAGAGCGCCACTTCCTGCGGCTCGCGGCTCATCACGAAGTGCAGCGACAGGCGCCCGAGGTGCTGGTCCTTGAGTGCCAGCAGCTCCTCGAGACACATGGTGCGCGCGGATGAAGTGTTGCCATAGAAAAGGATCACCCGCGCTCCGCTGCCCGCCAGCAGCGCACGGATCACCGACAACACGGGCGTGATGCCGCAGCCGGCGGCGAAGGCGACGTAGGTGCCGCCCTCCGGCGCCGCCTCGCGCGGCGTGAAGCTGCCATTGGGGGGCAGCACCTCGAGCTCATCCCCCGGGCGCAGCTGCTCGGCGAGGTAGCGCGACACGCGGCCGAGCGCGTGCACCCGCGGCACGATGCGCAGCGGCCACTCCCCGGGCGCGTTCACCAGCGAATAGGTGCGCCGCGTGTCTTCCCCGCCGAGCGACACCCGCACGACCACGTGCTGACCCGCGGTGCCGAGGTATTCCTCGCGCAGCCCCGAGGGCACCGCGAGCTCGATCGCCACCGCGTCCTCGGCGTCGGGTGTCACGCGCGCGACCGTCAGTGAGTGGAACTTCAGCACGTCACAGGCACTTGAAGTAGTCGAAGGGCTCGCCGCAGGCGC
>DASQRV010000109.1:0-3954 GCA_035642735.1 Steroidobacteraceae bacterium | reverse complement strand
CGTGAGGTGCCCGCCGTGATCGAGGCTCATACCGAGGATCGGATCGCCCGGTTGCACGAGCGCGAGATAGGCGGCGGCGTTCGCCTGCGATCCCGAGTGCGGCTGCACGTTGGCGAAGTCGGCACCGAACAGCCGCCGCGCACGATCGATCGCGAGCTGCTCGACCTTATCGACGTATTCGCAGCCGCCGTAGTAGCGCTTGCCGGGGTAGCCCTCGGCGTACTTGTTGGTGAGCACCGAGCCTTGCGCCTCGAGCACCCGCGGTGAAGCGTAGTTCTCGGAGGCGATGAGCTCGACGTGCTCCTCCTGGCGCCGACGCTCACCGGCAATCGCCGCCGCGAGCTCGGGATCGAAGCCTTCGATGGTCATGGTCGTCCGGAACATGCGCGCTGCCGCCTCGGTTACGCGTATAAAAAGGGGGCGCGAATTGTACCTAAACGACCCGCCCCCCGCCCTTGCCGGCACGCGCCCCGCGCCCGGCATGCCCGGCAACGCGCCCGCCGCGTGCCGGGCCGCGCGCGAGCGTAAGCCGCTACAGCAGGTTTTCGACGACCGCCGTCCAGGCCTGCGCCAGATTGGTGCGGTTGTAGCCACCGCCACCGAGGCCGAGCACACGCCCGTGACCCAGGCTCTCGGCGAGTTCGCTCAGGTCGCGGGCGGCGCGCCCGTGAACCTGCGGCGAGAAGCGCAGATGAGTAATGGGGTCGCCCTCGAGACTGTCCGCACCGCACTGCAGGATGATGAACTCCGGCTCGAACTTCTCGAGGTGCGCCAGCACCCGCGGCCAAACGGCTGCGAACACCTCATCGTCGGCGCCGGGCGGCAAGGGCACATTGAGCTTCGTGCCCGCGGCGGCGCCCCGACCGACTTCCCCCGCGGCGCCCGTGCCCGGATACAGGTAACGCCCGTCCTCGTGCAGGTCGGCAAACACCACCGCCGCGTCATCCTCGAACGCGTAGAACACGCCATCGCCGTGATGGGCGTCGATGTCGACGTAGGCGATGTGCTCGAGGCCGGCACGCTTGAGCTGCTCGATCGCAACGCCGCAGTCGTTGAACACGCAGAAGCCGGCGGCGCGGTTGCGCGCCGCGTGGTGCAGCCCGGCTATCGGCACGAAGGCGCGGCGGCACCGCTCCTGCATGATCGCCTCCATGCAGGTGAGCGTCGCACCCACGACCCCGGCGGCCGCCTCGTACACGCCCCGGAAGGCAGGTGTATCGCCGGCATCGAGGAGACCCGTGCCGCTGGCGGAACGCTCGCGCACGAACTCCAGGTACTCGGCGGTGTGGAACGATTCGAGCTCTGCGGCGCTCGCATCGCGCGGCTCGAGCAGCGTCACGCGTTGCAGCAGTCCGCGCGCGGCGAATTCCCGGCTGAACGCCGCGAGCCGGTCCGGTCCGAACGGATGGCCGTCACCGAATCCATAGCGCGCGAGGCGCTCGCTCGTGACCACGGCAACGCTGTTCATGGTGAGTGACGCTCCTTCGCGACCGGCAGGCGGCGAAGCGCGCAAGCCTAACACAGCCGCGCTCGCGGCACGGCCTGCCGGCGGGCGATAATCCCCACATGGCTCAATACATCTACACCATGAACCGCGTCTCCAAGGTGGTGCCGCCGAAACGGGTCATCCTGCGCGACATCAGCCTGTCGTTCTTCCCGGGCGCCAAGATCGGCGTGCTGGGGCTGAACGGCGCGGGCAAGTCCACGCTGCTCAGGATCATGGCGGGCATCGACAGCTCGTTCGACGGTGAGGCCCGGCCTCAGAGCGGCATCCGCATCGGCTTCCTGTCGCAGGAGCCGGAGCTCGATGCGGCGAAGAACGTGCGCGCAACCGTCATGGAGGGGCTCGGGGACACTTTCCGCCAGCTCGAGGAGTTCAACGCGGTCAGCGAGAAATTCGCCGAGCCGATGGACGAGGAGCAGATGAACGCCCTGCTGGCACGGCAGGCGCAATTGCAGGACGCCATCGATGCCGCCGGTGGGTGGGAGCTCGAGCGCAAGCTCGAGATCGCCGCCGATGCCCTGCGGCTGCCGCCCTGGGAGGCGAGCATCGCCACCCTCTCGGGCGGCGAGAAACGCCGCGTCGCGCTGTGCCGCTTGCTGCTGTCGGCACCTGACATGTTGCTGCTCGATGAGCCCACCAATCACCTCGATGCCGAATCCATCGCCTGGCTCGAACGCTATCTCGAGGAGTACCCGAGCACGGTCATCGCGGTGACCCATGACCGCTACTTCCTCGACAAGGTTGCAGAGTGGATCCTCGAGCTCGACCGCGGCTACGGCATCCCCTGGCACGGCAACTACTCCTCGTGGCTCGAGCAGAAGGAGCAGCGCCTCGCGCTCGAGGAGCGCGAGCAGGAAGCGCTGCGCAAGGCACTCGCGCACGAGCTCGAGTGGGTGCGCCAGAACCCCAAGGCGCGCCAGGCCAAGAGCAAGGCGCGACTGCAGCGTTACGAGGAGCTCGCCTCGCGCGAGTTCCAGCAGCGCAACGAGACCAACGAGATCTATATCCCCCCGGGCGAGCGGCTCGGTGACCTGGTGATCGCGGTCGAGGGGCTCCGCAAGGGCTACGGCGAGCGCCTGCTGATCGACGGTCTCGACTTCAACCTGCCGCGCTGCGTGATCGTCGGCATCATCGGCCCCAACGGCGCCGGTAAGACGACGCTGTTTCGCATGCTGACGGGCGCCGAGCGGCCCGATGCCGGCGAGGTCCGCATCGGCCCGACCGTGCGCCTCGCGTATGTCGACCAGTCACGCCAGGCGCTCGATGACCGGAAGAGTGTGTGGCAGGAGATTTCGGGCGGGCTCGACACGATCAGGGTAGGTCCCTACGAGACTTCCTCGCGCGGCTACGTGGGGCGTTTCAACTTCAAGGGCTCGCAGCAGCAGCAGCTGGTGGGAGAGCTCTCCGGCGGCGAGCGCAACCGCGTACACCTCGCCAAGGTGCTGCGCGCCGGCGGCAACGTACTGCTGCTCGACGAGCCGACCAACGACCTGGTCGTGGAGACGCTGCGCGCGCTCGAGGAGGCGCTGCTCGCCTTCCCCGGCTGCGCGGTGGTGATCTCGCACGACCGCTGGTTCCTCGACCGCATCGCCACCCACATCCTCTCCTTCGAGGGGGACTCGCAGGTGGTGTGGTTCGAGGGCAATTACCAGGAATACGTCGCGGATTTCCGCAGGCGCAAGGGCGAGGACGCGGCCCAGCCGCATCGCCTCAAGTACAAACCGCTGACACGCTGAGCAGACCCGAAGCCAGCCTTGCTGCGCCTCACGACAGCCGCGACACCGCCAGCCGAGCCCGGGCAACGCACCCTGTGGCGCTGGCTGGGACCGCTCGCGGCGCTGCTGGTGTTCACGCTCGTGGTGTCGATGCTGCACCACCAGCTCGCGCACCTGCACGTGAAGCGCGTGCTCGCGCACCTGCACGCCATCCCCGACCGCCAGGTGCTGGCGGCGCTCGGATTCACGGCACTCAGCTACTGGCTGCTCACCACCTATGAGCTGCTGGCGCTGAAGTACCTGCGCCGCACGATCCCGTACACGCGCATCCTGTTCAACGCCTTCATCGCCTACTCCTTCAGCCACACCCTCGGCTTTTCCGCCTTCACGCAGACGGCGATCCGCTTACGGCTGTACGCGACCGCGCGCGTCTCGGCTATCGATGTGGCGATGGTGTCGGTGTTCTGCAGCGTGTCCTTCGGCATCGGGCTCGCGACCGTCGCCGGTATCTCGCTGGTGCTCTCGCCCGAGCATGCGGCGCAGCTCCTGCACCTGCATCAGCGCTGGGCCGTGCTGGTTGGCATGCTGCTCCTTGCGGCGGTGTGCGCCTACGCGTTGTGGGCCTCATTTGCGCGCGGCACGCTCGAGATCCGCGGCTGGGCCTTGCGCGCGCCGGGGCCGGCGATCGGACTAACGCAGATCGCACTCGGGGTCCTCGATCTGTCGCTGTCGTGT
>DASQRV010000108.1:0-8506 GCA_035642735.1 Steroidobacteraceae bacterium | reverse complement strand
CCGGGATCGAGCCGTGCGAGCTCCGTGCGCACGGTGGCGAGCTCCGCTTCGTCGCGCTCCACGTGCGCGGCGAGCTCGGCGAGTGTCGCCTGTGCCTGTGTCAGATCGGCACGCTGCCGTTCGCGCAGCTCGCGCGTGTGCTCGATCGATTGCTCGAGGCGCGAGATCTCGGCGCCCACTTCGTAGTAGCGCGCCTGTACGGCGGAGAGGCTGTCGGTGTGCGCGGTATGCACGGCCCGCTGCTTCTCGATGGCCGCCTCCGCGGCCCGCTGGGTCGCGAGCTCACCCTGCATGGCGAGCTCGCGCTCGCGCAGCGCGCTATCGTGCACCTCGGCGCCGCTGTCGAGATCGCGCAGGCGCAGCGCCAGCACCTCGGCGGCGAGGCGCCGCTCCTGCTCCTTGAGCGCCTGGTAGCGGCGCGCGCTGGCCGCCTGGCGCTGCAGGTGGCGGATCTGTTTCTCGACCTCATCGCGCACGTCCTGCAGCCGCTCGAGGTTCTCGCGCGTCTCGCTGACGCGCACCTCGGTCTCCCTGCGGCGCTCCTTGTAGCGGGAGATGCCGGCCGCCTCCTCGACGAAGGCGCGCATGTCGTCCGCCTTGGCGTCGATGACGCGCGTGATCATTCCCTGCTCGATGATGGCGTAGCTGCGCGAGCCGAGGCCCGTGCCGAGGAACAGGTTGGTGATGTCCTTGCGGCGGCAGCGGGTGCCGTTGATGAAGTACGCCGAGCTGCCATCGCGTCCCACCTGGCGACGGAGTGAGATCTCGCCGTAGCTCGCGTAGGCACCACCGATCTTGCCGTCGGCGTTGTCGAAGATCAGCTCCACCGAGGCGCTACCGACCGGCTTGCGGGCGGCCGAGCCGTTGAACACCACATCGGTCATGCTGTCGCCGCGCAGGTGCTTCGCGGACAACTCCCCCATGACCCAGCGTACCGCGTCGATGACGTTCGACTTGCCGCAGCCGTTGGGGCCCACGACACCGGTGAGATTGCTGGGGAGGTTGATTTGGGTCGGATCGACGAAGGATTTAAAGCCGGCGAGCTTGATCTTGGTCAGCCGCATCTGATGATTTCTTCCCGTCGCGCCCTGGCCTTTCGAAGATGGAGGTGTAGTGTAGAGCAATATGCCGGAGACGCCCACCAAGGATCTCGAGACCTTCGCGAATCCGGAGCTCGCCCGCGACTACACGGTCCGCATGCAGATCCCGGAGTTCACCTGTCTCTGCCCGCGGACCGGACAGCCGGACTTCGCCACGCTCGATCTCGAGTACGTGCCCGACCGGCTGTGCGTGGAGCTGAAGTCACTCAAGCTCTATATCTGGTCCTTCCGCGATCGTGGTGCCTTTCATGAGGCGATCACCAACGAAATCGCCGAGCGCCTCGAGCAGACACTGCGCCCACGTTTTCTGCGCCTCAGCGCGCGCTTCAACGTGCGCGGCGGAATCTATACGGCTGTTGTCGCGGAGCGACGACAGCAGGGCTGGCAGCCCGCACCGCCGGTCACCCTCCCCTGAGTTCCCGGTCGGGGCGGATCGAAACCGCGGCGCCGGGCGCCGGCCACCCACCGACGGTGCCACGACGGCGGTCTCTGGCTCTGTGCCCGGGTACCCTGTACAGGCCGGGGTCGGCCGGTATAATCCCGCGTCCTTCACGAGCCCCATGCAGTTTTGAGGAGCGATTGATGCCGGCCAAGAGACCCGCCCAGAAGTCCACCAAGGGCAAGAAGGCGGCCAGCCGGCCCGCGGTGCGCAAGGTGCTGCCACGCAAACCGGACGGCGTGCGAGCGCGGGGCGTGACTGCTGCGCACGGGCGCAAGAACGCCATTGCGGCACCGCCACGCAAGGCGCCCGCGGCGCATCCGGAGGAAGCTGCCGGCGGCGAGGCGGCGGTTGAAATGAAAAAGCCGCCCCGCCCCGCAGGGGTCGCGGGGCCACCCCCGCCCCCCACGCCCCCGCCGGCCAACGCCCGCGCCGCAGTGCCGGCGGTGAACGCCGAAGTCGACGATGGCGAGGGGATCGAGCCGGGAAGCCTTCTCGCCGGACCGCGCGACGTCAAGCCGTACATCGCCAAGCGCGGCGAGCTGTACATGAACAAGGAGCAGCTCGCGCATTTCCGCAACATCCTCAACAGCTGGAAGCGCGATCTGATGGTCGAGGTCGATCGCACCGTCTCGCACATGAAGGATGAGGCAGCCAACTTCCCCGATCCCAACGACCGTGCGACTCAGGAAGAGGAGTTCAGCCTGGAGCTGCGCACCCGGGATCGCGAGCGCAAACTCATCCGCAAGATTGACGAAGCGCTGAAGCGCATCGAGGATGGCTCGTACGGTTATTGCCTCGAGACCGGCGAGGAGATCGGCGTCAAGCGCCTCGAAGCGCGTCCGGTGGCGACACTCAGCATCGAGGCGCAGGAGCGGCGCGAGCGGCGTGAGCGGCAGTACGGCGACCGCGACGACCGCTATCGCTAGGTCACCCCACAAAAACCCGCTTGCCGCGCACTGCGAGTCTTCAGTCGCCCGATAAGACGCGTGATTTTGCGGGGACCCCTAGGCCACCCCATGAAATTGCGCCTCGCACGTTCGGTAGGCGCGAGTCGCGCGATAAGACGCGCAATTTCCCGGGGACCCCAATGTCACCCCACAAAATCACGCTTGCCGCGCATGGCAAGCCTTCATCCGTAGGACAAGATGCGTGATTTTGCGGGGACCCCGACGGGGACTCCGGAACCAACGCAGCAGTACGTAGGGCGCTTTGCGCCCTCGCCCACCGGCAAGCTCCACCTCGGCTCCCTGGTCGCTGCCGTCGGCAGCTATGCCGATGCGCGCCGCCACGGCGGCCGCTGGCTCGTGCGCATGGAGGATCTCGATCGCCCGCGCGTGATCCGCGGTGCAGCCGATGACATCCTGCGAACTCTCGAGACGTTCGGCCTGCAGTGGGACGGTCGCGTCGAGTATCAGAGCGAGCGCACGGAGCACTACCGGCAGGCGCTCGAGGCTCTCACCGCGCTCGGCGTAACCTTCGAGTGCACTTGTTCCCGTCGCGAGCGCGATGGCGAGGGCGGCTACCCCGGCACTTGCCGGGCCGGGCCGACGCGCAGCGGACCCACGGCCACCCGTTTCCGGGTGGAGGACATCGTGGTGTCAGTCGAGGACCGCCTGCAGGGACGCTGCGACTTTCGACTGCGCGAGCGCGGGGATGTGATCGTCCGCCGTCGTGACGGCGCGTTCGCCTACCAGCTGGCGGTCGTCGTCGATGATGCGCTGCAAGGTGTCACGGATGTCGTGCGGGGCGCGGATCTGCTCGACAGCACGCCCTGGCAAATCGCACTGCAGCAGGCATTGAGACTTCCCGCACCGCGCTACGCGCACCTGCCGCTCGTCACCGAGCCAGGTGGAGAAAAGTTAGCCAAATCAAAGCGTTCTGTACCGATAGATCCCGCGACCGCGGGGCGGCAGCTGCACGATGCTCTGCGTCTGCTGCATCAGGACCCCCCCGCCGTGCTCGAGTCGGAGCCGGCGGCAGTCGTCCTCGGATGGGCCTGCGCCAACTGGCAGCCGCAGCGGCTGCGGCAGGTACGCAATGTTGCGGCAGCTGCGTAGGCACCACGGTCCGAATTAGGTTCGCCCCGCCAATGTAATAAGGTAAGCTCTATAAAACACGTACGCACTATGGACGGAGCAGTGCCCATAGTGAGGGACGTATGAGCGAACCGCGTACTATAAAGAAGTATCCGAACAGGCGGTTGTACGACACGGTTGAGAGCCGCTACATCACCTTGGCCGACATTCGTCGTCTGGTGATCGAGCGCATCGACTTTGTCGTCATCGACAAGAAGAGCCAGGAAGACATCACGCGTCCGATCCTGCTGCAGGTGATCGCCGAGCAGGAACACGGCGGTGACCCGCTGATGAGCCGTGACTTCCTGTCGCAGGTCATCCGCTCCTACGGTGCGGGGGTACGCACCGCCATGGGGAGCTATCTCGAGCAGAGCCTGAAGCTGTTCGCCGGGCCGGACGCCGGGCGCGGACCGCAGGGCTGACGCCTACGGATGCCATGCGCCGGCGCCACGCGCCGGCGCGAGCTCTCAACCGTCGACGTCGCGCATCGAGAGGCGGATGCGCCCCTGGCGATCTACCTCGAGCACCTTCACGCGGATCACATCCCCTTCGTGGAGCTTGTCGCTCACGCGCTCGACACGCTCGTTCGAGATCTGCGATATGTGCACCAGGCCATCGCGCCCGGGAAGGATGGTGACGAACGCACCGAAGTCCATCAGCCGCGCGACCTTGCCCTCGTACACCCGGCCAACCTCGACATCGGCGGTGATGAGCTCGATGCGCCGCTGTGCCTCGCGTCCGGCCGCGCCCGACACCGAGGCGACCTTGACCGTGCCATCGCTTTCGATGTCGATCGTGGTACCGGTCTCCTCGGTGATCTGGCGGATGACGGCGCCGCCCTTGCCGATGACGTCGCGGATCTTCTCGGGGTCGATCTTGAGGGTGATGATCGAGGGTGCCCACTCGGACATCTTCTCGCGCGGCGCGCGGATCACCTTGTTCATCTCATCGAGGATGTGCAGGCGGCCGGCGCGCGCCTGCTCGAGCGCGACGCGCATGATCTCCGGCGTCACCCCCTCGACCTTGATGTCCATCTGCAACGCCGTCACGCCATCGCGGGTGCCGGCCACCTTGAAATCCATGTCGCCGAGGTGATCTTCATCGCCGAGGATGTCGGTGAGCACCTGGTAGCGGCTGCCCTCGAGCACGAGCCCCATGGCTACTCCGGCCACCGGCGCCTTGATCGGCACACCGGCATCCATGAGCGAGAGCGAAGTGCCACAGACGCTGGCCATCGAGGAGGAGCCGTTCGACTCGAGGATCTCCGACACCACGCGGATCACGTACGGGAAGGTGCTCATGTCGGGCATCACGGCGTTCACGCCGCGGCGCGCGAGGTTGCCGTGGCCGATTTCGCGGCGCTTGGGCGAGCCGAGCATCCCGGTCTCGCCCACCGAGAACGGCGGAAAATTGTAGTGCAGCATGAACGGCTCACGGCGCTCGCCTTCCAGCGCATCGATGATCTGTGCATCGCGCGTCGTGCCGAGGGTCGTCACCACGATTGCCTGCGTCTCCCCGCGGGTGAACAGCGCCGACCCGTGGGTGCGCGGCAGCACTCCGACCTTGACGCTGATCGGGCGCACCGTGCGCGTGTCCCGGCCATCGATGCGCGGCTCGCCGTTGAGGATGCGCTGGCGCACGATGGTGCTCTCGAGCTTGAAGAGCGCGCTCTCGACCGCTTCGCCCGTCCACTTCGGCGACTCGCCGCCGGCGAGCGTGGCAAGCAGCTGTGTCTTGATCTCACCGAGGCGCGCGTGGCGCTGCTGTTTTTCGGTGATGCTGTAGGCCTGGGCGAGCGCGGCTTGCGCCTGCAGCGCCAAGGCGGCAGTGAGCTCTGCGTCGTCGGCCGCAGGTTGCCAGTCCCAGCGGGGCTTGCCCGCCTCGCTCGCGAGCTCGCGGATCGCGCGGATCGCAACCTGCATCTGCTCGTGGCCGAAAACCACAGCTCCCAACATGACCTCTTCGGAGAGGCCCTTGGCCTCGGACTCCACCATCAGCACCGCGTGCTCGGTGCCGGCCACCACCAGATGCAGCTGTGACTCGGCGAGATCCTTGGCGGTCGGGTTCAACAGGTAGCGGCCATCCTTCCAGCCGACGCGGGCCGCGCCGACGGGGCCGTTGAACGGGATGCCGGACAGGGCGAGCGCCGCCGAGGCGCCGATCAGTGAAGGAACGTCCGCATCGATCTCCGGATCCATCGACAGGACGGTCGCAACCACCTGCACGTCGTTGTAGAAGCCGTCCGGGAACAGCGGCCGGATCGGCCGGTCGATGAGGCGCGAGGTCAGGGTTTCTTTCTCGCTCGGTCGGCCTTCGCGCTTGAAGAAACCGCCCGGGATGCGCCCCGCGGCGTAGGTCTTCTCGACGTAGTTGACGGTGAGCGGGAAGAAATCCCGCCCCGGGGTCGGGGTGTCCCGGGCGACCGCGGTCACGATCACCACGGTCTCGCCCATCGAGACGCGCACCGCGCCGTCGGCCTGGCGCGCGAGCTCACCGGTCTCGATGGTTATCGAATGCGGACCGTACGGAAACGATTTGCTGACGACACTCACAGCTTGAAACCTCGAAAAAGTGAAAATCCAGGGGCCAGGGGCCAGTAACACAAAGGCCGCATGACGGCGGCCCTTGGCATCTCAGCGACGAAGTCCCAGGCGCTCGACGAGCTCCTGGTATTTCTCGGGTCGCGTGGACTTCAGGTAATCGAGGAGCTTGCGGCGCTGGTTGACGAGCTTCACCAGCCCGCGACGCGAAGCATGGTCACGCTTGTGCGCAGTGAAATGCTCGCCGAGGCCGTTGATGCGCTCGGAGAGCAGCGCGACCTGCACTTCGGGCGAGCCCGTGTCGGCCGGACCGCGGCGGAACTGCGCGAGGATGCCGCCCTTTCTCTCACTGGTTAAAGCCATTCGCGATTGTCCTAACTACTTGTCTCTTGAGCCCTTTTGGTGAGCCGCGCATTCTACCTGCGCCTGTGGCCCCGCCACAAGCCGAAAAGTGTGTGCACGCTTGCGAGGACGGCGCGTTACGACCTACGACGATCTCCGAGGTGATATGGCCATGTTGAAGATGTCGCTCCTCGGTGCCTGCGTGATCGTCCTCGCCGCCTGCGCGAGCGGCCCTCCCGAGGCTCCGCGAAATGCCACGGCGAGAGCTGCCAGCAGCTCCGGCTCACCGCCCGGCTGCGTCAACAAGACCGCCACCCGTCTGCCGACCACCCCGCAGGACTGCGCCGGGTTCGGCAGCAGCCACTCGTATGACGGCCTCAAGAGCACGGGCCAGGTCGACGCTCAGGATGCGCTACGGATGCTCGATACTTCGGTCACGGCGGGCCACTAGACTCACGGGCGCTCGAGCCGGAGCAGCAGCCGGCGCGGGTGCACGGCGCCCGCGGCATCGCTTTCCCCGATGCCCAGAAAATCTTCGCCGTCGTAGAGCCGCACGCGCGTCGCACGCGGCGCATCGGCAACTTTCACCCCCTGGCCCTGAGACACTCGGCGCGCCTCCCCGGGACCCAGCTTGACGGCCGGCAGATGCCCGAGCGGCCAGTCGGCGGCGAGGAGCTCTGGCCATTCCGCCCGTGCCCGGGTCTCTGCGAGCGATTCGAGCGTATGCATCGGCTCGCTCTGGAAAGGCTCCACGTACTCGCGTCGCAGCACGCTGACGTGGCCGAGAGTAGCGAGCGCCGCTGCGATGTCTTCGGCGAGCACGCGCACGTAGGTGCCTTTCGAGCACAACGCCTCGAGCTCGAGTGTCTGCGGCGCGAGCGCGAGGAGGCGCAGCTGCGCCACTTCGATCGCGCGTGGCGCACGCTCGACCGTGACCCCCGCACGGGCGAGCCGGTAGAGAGGCTGTCCCGCGCGCTTGATCGCCGAATACATCGGCGGGACCTGTTGGCCCGGGCCAAGGAAGCGCGCGAGCACCGCCTCGACGTGCGAGCGCTCGAGCGCCGGTATGGCCGCGCGCGCGCTCACCGCGCCCTCGGCGTCGCCGGTCGTGGTGCGCGCACCAAGTGTCACGGTGAAGCGGTAGCACTTGCGCCCCGCGAGGATCTCACCGGCCACCTTGGTGGCTGCCCCGAGGCAGATCGGCAGCATGCCGGTCGCGAGCGGATCGAGGCTGCCGACGTGGCCTGCCTTCTCGCGGCCAAACAGGGCGCGTACCCGCTGCAGGGCGCCGTTCGACGACACGCCGCGCGGCTTGTCGAGCAGCAGGATGCCGCTGGGCATGGAGGGACGCGCGTCAGCGCCGTGAGGGGTCGCCCGGGTGCGGGCCGGGGGGCTGCGCCGCGGTTGCGTTCGAGCCGCCCTCCGGCGCGGCTTTCGCTTCCGCCGGCGCGGCGGCGTGCTCACGATCGCCCGCGACCGCACTGTCGATGAGGTGGGTGAGACGCGCAGCGCTCTCGACACTTTCATCGAACACGAACTCGAGCCGCGGCGCGTGCCGCAGCCCCAGGCGCCGTCCGAGCTCCCCGCGGAGAAAACCCGCGGCGTGCGTGAGGCCCTCGCGTACTTGCGCGGGGGGATGGAGCGCCGCGAAGGGGGTGAAGAACACGCGTGCACTCCCCATGTCCGGAGCGACGCTCACCGCGGTCACGGTGACGTTGCCGACGCGCGGATCCTTCACCTCGCGCGCGATCAGCACCGCCAGCACGCGCTGGATCTCGGACTCGATGCGTTGCGTGCGCCCGCGTGTCATCGCGATTACTGCAGCGTTCTCGCCACCTCGACGCGCGCGAAGCACTCGATCTGGTCGTTGGCGCGCACGTCCTGGTAGTTCTTCACGCCGATGCCACACTCGGTGCCGGCACGCACCTCGCTGACGTCGTCCTTGAAGCGGCGCAGCGATTCGAGCGCCCCCTCGAAGATCACCACGTTGTCGCGCAGCACGCGGAT
>DASQRV010000107.1:0-2860 GCA_035642735.1 Steroidobacteraceae bacterium | reverse complement strand
CAGGAAGGCGTCGTCACCGCCGCCGCCTTGACAGCGTACGATGCCGAGGACATCACCGCGCTCATCATCCCCCAGCCGAATTTCTTTGGCCGCCTGGAAGATGTCGATGCGCTCACCGATTGGGCGCACGCCCGCGGCAGCCTCGTGATTGCCGTCGTCAATCCGACCGCACTCGCGCTGCTGAAGCCGCCGGGCGAATGGGGGGCGCGCGGCGCGGACATCGCGGTCGGCGAGGGTCAGCCGCTCGGGGTGCCTTTGTCCTCGGGCGGCCCGTACTTCGGCTTCATGACGACGCGGATGGAGTACGTGCGTCAGATGCCCGGCCGCATCGTCGGACGCACGCTCGATGCCGCCGGCAAGGAAGGCTTCACGCTCACGCTGCAGGCCCGCGAGCAGCACATCCGCCGCGCCAAGGCGACTTCGAACATCTGCACCAACCAGGGTCTGCTGATGACGGCGGCAACCCTTTATCTGTCTCTCATGGGCCCGCAGGGACTCACGCGCACTGCGGCGGCCGCGCACGCGCGCGCGCGCCAGCTCACCGCGGCACTCACCCGCCTGCCGGGTGTGCGGCTCGCCTTCCCGGGCCCGTACTTTCACGAGGCGGTGCTGCAGCTCGACCGTCCGGTCGCGCCGGTCCTCGAGGTGCTCGCGAGCCGCGGAATCCTCGGCGGGCTCGACCTGAGCGCCTATTACCCGGAGCTCGGCCACGCGCTGCTGGTGTGCGCCACCGAGACCAAGACCAGTGCCGACATCGATCGCTACCGCAGTGCGCTCGGTGAGGCGCTGCAGGGCGTGCGGGCCGCCTGAGAATCAGATGAGAGTGTGGCGAGGTTTGACCCATGCCGGTCCCTGAGAAAGTGATTTTCGAGTACTCGCGCCCGGGACGCGGCGCGGTCGACCAGTGGCCGCACGAGGTCGTGCCCGGCGCGCTCGCCGACCTGCCCGCGAAGCTGCGCCGCACGCGCCCACCGGCGCTCCCGGAAGTGGGCGAGCTCGAGGTGGTGCGTCATTTCACGCGCCTGTCGCAGCTGAACTTCTCCATCGATACGCACTTCTACCCGCTCGGCTCGTGCACGATGAAGTACAACCCCAAGGGGTGTAACCAGTACGCCATGCTGCCGGAGCTCCTGGCCCGCCATCCGCTCGCACCGGAGTCGCTCGGCCAGGGATTCCTCGCCTGCATGTACGAGCTGCAGGAGATGCTGAAGGCGGTATCCGGCATGGAGGGCGTGGCGCTCTCGCCGATGGCCGGTGCCCAGGGTGAATTCGCCGGCGTCGCCATGATCCGCGCCTACCATCGCGCGCGCGGCGATCTCAAGCGGAACGAGATCATCGTGCCGGAAGCGGCGCACGGCACCAATCCCGCGACCGCCACCATGTGCGGCTGTGTCGTGCGTGAGATTCCGGTCACCAGCTCCGGCGACGTCGACATCGAGGCGCTCAAGGGCGCGGTCGGTCCGCAGACCGCCGGCATCATGCTCACCAATCCCTCGACGCTCGGGGTGTTCGAGAGGCGCATCCTCGAGGTCGCACGCATCGTGCACGACGCCGGGGGCCTGCTGTATTACGACGGTGCCAATCTGAATGCCATCCTCGGCATGGTCCGGCCCGGCGATATGGGCTTCGACGTGATTCACATGAATCTGCACAAGACCTTCTCGACGCCGCACGGCGGTGGCGGCCCCGGGGCGGGCGCGGTGGGGGTGGGCCCGCGCCTGTTGCCTTTTCTGCCGATACCGGTGGTGGGGCGGGACGGTGACCGCTACCGCTGGCTCGACGAAGCTGACCTGCCGCAGTCGATCGGCCGTCTCTCGGCGTTCATGGGCAACGCCGGGGTGCTGCTGCGCGCCTACATCTACATGCGGCTGCTCGGGCGTGAAGGCATGCGCCAGGTGGCGGAGTTCGCGACGCTCAACGCCAACTACCTGCTGAAACGCCTGCGGGACGCTGGTTTCGACGCGGCCTACCCGCAGCGCCGCGCCAGCCACGAGTTCATCGTGACCCTCAGGCGCCAGGCCCGCGAGCTCAATGTAACGGCGATGGACTTCGCCAAGCGGCTGCTCGATTACGGCTTCCATGCCCCGACCACCTACTTCCCGCTGCTGGTACCGGAATGCTTGCTCATCGAGCCCACCGAGACCGAGAGCAAGGACACGCTGGACGCGTTCGTGACCGCCATGTCCCTTATCCAGAAGGAGGCCGAGCAGGAACCCGGGCGCGTCACCAGCGCACCGCATACCATGCCGGTACGCCGCCTGGATGATGTGCGTGCGGCGCGTCAACTGGACCTCACATGGAAGCCGACAGCGCAGCCGTAGGTCGTTACAAGCCGCGCGGCCTCGTCCGCGTCATGCGCGCTCTCGGGGCCAGCGTGCACGGTCTCGTGGGCGCATTTCGCGAGGAAGCGGCCTTTCGGCAGGAACTTGCCCTGGCGGTCCTCGTCATACCTCTGGGCCTCTGGCTCGGTCACAACGGCGTGGAGCGCGTCTTGCTGATCGCGCCCATGCTCCTCATCCTCATCGTGGAACTGCTCAACAGTGCAATCGAGGCGACGGTCGATCGAATCGGCTTCGAGCGACACAAGCTCGCCGGGCTCGCCAAGGACATCGGCTCCGCCGCGGTGTTCATGTCGTTCGTGCTGCTGACGACGGTGTGGCTTCTGGTGCTGCTCGGGCGCTAGGGAAGGCTACCAATGGTGCGACAACTGCGCTGCGCGTCGCTGTGCCTGCTGCTCGCGTGGGCGGGCCTCGGCAACGCCACTCCGCCGGGGGAGACCGCTCCGCCCCCGGCTCCGGCCCCGGCCGGTCCGCTCGCAGCCGGTGCGACTCCCGCGAGCTCCGCCGCCGCCGTGCCGGAG